>NZ_FNCE01000008.1 GCF_900100655.1 Limimonas halophila | reverse complement strand
GCGGCAGTTTGATCCCATCAGGTCGCCATAAATGGGGGCATCTCGGACTCCAGGCCCTTTTGCCGTGATGGCGCGGCTATGTGCGGGCAACTGCCCTCCTCGGCACACGGTCGCCGTGTGGCCCCGCGCCGCGTGCCGGTGCGGGGCTTTCGCATGGGCCGATCATCCGGTGCGCCGTTAATCGCATTTTAAGCAGTCAAAGGCGATCCTCAGATCAAGAACACAATCACCACACCGCGTGGGGATTCGCCGTGAGTGATCAGTCCGCCGGTACCCCGGCGCGCACCAGTCCTTACCTCTTGCGCCGCCGGCGCAGCCTGGAAGAGGTCGAGGCCGACCGCGACCGCGATGCCGGACCGGAGTCGGACAAGCTGCCCGACCGCCACGAACGCCTCGATAACTTTGGCCTGAACGGCTCGCGCTGATGGCTGCCCGCGGGGTGGCCGCTGGCGCTTGGTGCCCGCGCCTGCGCGCCATCTGCCGCTTGTTGTCAGCTGGCGCACACGCCACCCCGCTCTTGTCGTCAGCTGGCGCACGCGCCACCTGCGGGGCATGGCCCAAACCGACGCCGCGCTGACGCTGTCCGTGATTGATGGGATCGAGCAGGTCTCGGCCGCTGCCTGGGACGCCTGCGCCGGGACGGCGCACCCCTTCACCCGCCACGCCTTCCTGCACGCGCTGGAGGCCAGCGGCTCGGCCACGGGACGCCGGGGTTGGCTGCCGCAGCATGCCCTGGTGCACGACGCGGCGGGCACGCTGCTCGGCGTCGCGCCGCTCTACCTGAAAAGTCATTCCTTCGGCGAGTACGTCTTCGACTGGAGCTGGGCGGACGCCTACGAGCGCGCGGGCGGGCAGTACTACCCCAAGCTCCAGGCGGCCGTGCCCTTCACGCCCGTCACGGGCGGGCGGCTGCTGGTGCGCCCCGACCTGCCCGAGGCCGAGCGCGAGCGCGTGGCATCCGGCCTGGCCGACGGCTTGGTCCGCGTGGCCCAGCGCCACGACGTCTCCTCGCTGCACGTGACCTTTCCGACACGCGGCGACTGGAGTCGCCTGGGCGAGCACGGCTTCCTCCAGCGCGTGGGCCTGCAATACCACTTCACCAACCCCGGTTACGCCGGATTCGACGCCTTCCTGGGCGCGCTCAAGGCGCAGAAGCGCAAGCAGATCCGCCGCGAGCGCCGCGAGGTCGCGGACAGCGGCCTCACGATCCAGCGCCTCACCGGCCGCGACATCGAGCCGCGCCACTGGGAAGCCTTCTACGACTTCTACCTCGCCACCGCGGACAAGCGCTTCGGCTTCCCCTACCTCACGCCCGACTTCTTCGAGCGCCTGGGCGAGACGATGCCCGAGCAGACCCTGCTCGTCATGGCGTGGCGGCCGGACGGGCAGCCGGTGGCGGGGGCGCTCAACCTCGTGGGATCGGACACGCTCTACGGCCGCATCTGGGGGTGCTGCGAGGAGCACCGCTTCCTGCACTTCGAATGCTGCTACTACCAGGCCATCGAGCACGCCATCGCCCACGGCCTGACGCGCGTGGAAGCGGGCGCGCAGGGCGAGCACAAGATCCAGCGCGGCTATCTGCCCGTGGAGACCTACTCCGCCCACTGGATCGCCGACCCGCGCCTGCGCGCGGGCGTGGCCGACTTCATCGACCGCGAGCGCCCCGTCGTGCGCGCCGAACGCGCGGCCCTGATGGGCGAGAGCCCGTTCCGAACGGCCTGAATGGTTACGCCGCCCCGCACCAAGTCTTGCCCAGGAAGTCGCCGACGTGGCGGCCCATCAGGTGTCCGGCGGCCAGCGGAATCTGCCAGGTGTTCATCGTGTAGAAGTGGATCGCCGGCGCGCCGTAGGCGATCAGGCGGCGCACCTGCTGCTGCACCGTCGCCATCGCCGTGAGCTGCGCGATCTCGGGCTCGTCCTCCACGCCGTCGAACAGCTCGTCCAGCCAATCCGGCACGCTGGCGCCCGCCTTGACCGCGAAGCGGCGGATGCGGCGCCAATTGGTGGGCACGATCACGCCCGGCACCAGCGGCTTGTCGATGCCGTGGCGCTCCGCGCGCTCGCGGAAGCGGCCGTAGGACTCGGCGTCGAAGACGAACTGGCAGATGGCGCGGTCGGCGCCGGCGTCGAACTTGGCCTTGAGGTGTTCGATGTCGGCGTCCAGCGACGGCGCTTCGGGGTGCTTTTCCGGATACGCGGCGACGGAGACGTCGAAATCGTGACGCGCCTTCAGCGCCGCCACGAGCCCGTCGGCGTGCTCGTAGGCCTGGGGAATGCCGCGCCGGTCGGCGTCCGCCGGGCGGTCGCCGCGCAGCGCCAGGACGTGACGGATGCCATCGGCCCACATGCGGTCCGCGTGCGCGTCGATCTGCTCGCGCGTGTGCCCCGACGCCGTGAAGTGGATCTTCACCGGCGTTTCCGTGCACGCGGCCAGCTCCCGCGCCACGGCCAGCGTGCGTTCGCGCGAACTGCCGTCGGGGCTGGAGGTGACGGAGAAGAACCCGGGATCGGCATCGGCCAGGCGCGTGGCCGTGTAGTGCAGGCTGGCGCGGGCGTTCTCGGACTTGGGCGGGAAGACCTCGAAACTGACTGGCAGCTTCGCGCCCGTGCGGAACATCTCCGCCAGCACCGGCTCGGTCGTCAGCGCGGCCATGTCGTCTCCTCCCCAGCGCGCCGTCGGCGGACGCCGTGACGCCAGTGCCGCGCGCGCTTGTGTCGTTGGTGCTGTGTCGGGTTCGCGCGAGAACCCCCGTCCGGGGGATGGCATAGAGCAGATGGCGGCACGCCCGCAACGGCGGTGGCGCCCCCACACCGCGCACAAAAAACGCCGCCGGCCAGATGGCCGGCGGCGCGGATCACCAATGTTCGCTCGGCTTATTCCACCAGCTCGGGCGCTTCCTCGCCGGGCGAGCCGGAGCCGTCCTTGGTGCCGGTCTTGCGGCCGCCGCCCTTGCCCTTGCCGGAGCCGGGCTCCTCGAAGGTGAAGGTCGGGGCGTTCGTCTCCGGGTCGATGGCGACCCGGACCACGCCGCCCTTGGCGAGCTTGCCGAAGAGCAACTCCTCGGCCAGCGGCTTCTTGATGTGGTCCTGAATGACCCGCGACAGGGGCCGGGCGCCGTAGAGCACGTCGTAGCCGTTGTCGGCGAGCCACTTGCGCGCTTCGTCGGTCAGCTCGATCGTCACGTTGCGGTCGGCCAGCTGGGCCTCCAGCTCCATGACGAACTTGTCGACCACGCGCGAGATGATCTCCGGCGTCAGGTTGCCGAACGGGATCACGGCGTCCAGGCGGTTGCGGAACTCCGGCGTGAACAGGCGGTTGATCGCCTCCTCGTCGTCGCCGGTGCGCCCCTCTTCCTGGACGAAGCCCATGGCCGGCTTGGCCATGTCGGCGGCGCCCGCGTTCGTGGTCATGATGAGGATCACGTTGCGGAAGTCGACTTCCTTGCCGTTGTGATCCGTCATCTTGCCGTAGTCCATGACCTGCAGCAGGACGTTGAAGAGGTCCGGGTGGGCCTTCTCGATCTCGTCCAGCAGCAGCACGCTGTGCGGGTGCTGGTCCACGGCGTCGGTGAGCAGCCCGCCCTGGTCGTAGCCGACGTAGCCCGGCGGCGCCCCGATCAGGCGCGAGACGGAGTGGCGCTCCATGTACTCGGACATGTCGAAGCGCGTCAGCGGGATGCCCAGCGAGCGCGAGAGCTGGCGCGCCACCTCGGTCTTGCCCACGCCCGTGGGGCCGGAGAAGAGGTAGCTGCCGATGGGCTTCTCGGGATCGCGCAGGCCCGCGCGGGACAGCTTGATCGCCGAGGACAGCGCCTCGATCGCCTTCTCCTGGCCGTAGACCATCGTCTTGAGGTCGCGCTCCAGGTTCTGCAGCGCCGCCTTGTCGTCCTTGGAGACGGACTTGGGCGGGATGCGGGCGATCTTGGCGACGATGTGCTCGACGTCCTTGGCGCCGATGGACTTGCGGCGCTTGGAGTCGGGCACGAGCATCTGCGCCGCGCCCACCTCGTCGATCACGTCGATGGCCTTGTCGGGCAGCTTGCGATCCGAGATGTACTTCGCCGACAGTTCCACGGCCGAGCGGATGGCGTCGTTGGTGTAGCGCACGCCGTGGTGCTTCTCGTAGTAGGGCTTGAGGCCGCGCAGGATCTTGATCGCGTCCTCGGTCGTCGGCTCGGTGACGTCGATCTTCTGGAAGCGGCGCACCAGCGCGCGGTCCTTCTCGAAGTGCTGGCGGTACTCCTTGTAGGTCGTGGAGCCGATGCAGCGCAGCGAGCCCGACTGCAGCGCCGGCTTGAGCAGGTTGGAGGCGTCCATCGCCCCGCCGCTCGTGGCGCCCGCGCCGATCACGGTGTGGATCTCGTCGATGAAGAGGATCGCGTGCTCCAGCTGCTCCAGCTCGGAGAGCACGGCCTTCACGCGCTCCTCGAAGTCGCCGCGGTAGCGCGTACCCGCCAGGAGCGCGCCCATGTCCAGCGTGAAGATCTGGGCGTTCGTGAGCACGTCCGGCACCTCGCCGGAGACGACGCGCCGGGCGAGGCCCTCGGCCAGCGCCGTCTTGCCCACGCCCGGATCGCCGACGTAAAGCGGGTTGTTTTTGGTTCGCCGGCACAGGACCTGGATGGTCCGCTCGATTTCACTGTCCCGCCCGATGAGCGGGTCGATCTCGCCCTCTTCCGCCTTGCGGTTGAGGTCGATGCAGTAGGCTTCCAGCGCCTCGTGCCCTTTGCGCACCACTTTCTCGCCCTGTGCGTCCTCGTCAGCGCCGTCCGCGTTGCGGGTCTCACTCCGGCCCTGAACTTTGGCAATCCCGTGACTGATGTAGTTCACGGCGTCCAGCCGCGTCATCTCCTGCTCCTGCAGGAAGTAGACGGCGTGGCTCTCCCGCTCGGAGAACATGGCCACGAGCACGTTGGCGCCGGTGACCTCCTCACGCCCGGAGGACTGGACGTGGATGGCGGCGCGCTGCAACACCCGCTGGAACCCGGCGGTCGGCTTCGCGTCGCCCACCTGAACGGTGATGAGGTTCGACAACTCGTTGTCGAGGTAGTCGTTCAGGTCGGAGCGCAGCCGGTCGAGGTCGACGCCGCACGCGCGCAGCACCGAAACCGCGTCCGGATCCTCCAACAGCGCCAGCAGCAGATGCTCGAGCGTGGCGTACTCGTGCCGGCGCTCGTTGGCGTAGGCGAGGGCGCGATGGAGGGTTTGTTCGAGGTTTGCTGAGAGCATCCAGGGACTATTCCTTCTCCAGCGTGCACTGCAACGGGTGTTCGTGCTTGCGGGCGTAGTCGACGACCTGGTTCACCTTCGTCTCCGCCACCTCGTAGGTGTAGACCCCGCAGACCCCGACGCCGCGGTGGTGCACGGCGAGCATGATCTCGGTCGCTTCCTCGCGACTCTTGCCGAAAAAGCTTTCCAAGACGTGAACGACGAACTCCATGGGCGTGTAGTCGTCGTTCAGCATCAGCACCTTGTACATCGCCGGCTTCTTCGGCTTCGTGCGGCTCTTCACCACCACACTGGTGCCGGAGCCGGTGCCGACGTTGTCGCGATCGTCGTCGTTCGCGCCGGGCATCGCGGTCTGCCTCTTCCTCCGCGACACGGTGGCGGTCTGCATCCGTGTTTCAGGATAGGGAAACGCCGTGCGTCGGGGAAGCCCCACGGACGGCGCCGGGGACGCCCGCCCCGCTGCGTGCATCGTCACCTCCG
The DNA here is from genome assembly GCF_900100655.1 of Limimonas halophila. NCBI lineage: Bacteria > Pseudomonadati > Pseudomonadota > Alphaproteobacteria > Rhodospirillales > Rhodovibrionaceae > Limimonas > Limimonas halophila. The sequence goes on along the minus strand of NZ_FNCE01000008.1, from coordinate 135,707 downwards.
CACAAATGGGGCGCGGGGCCCGCGCCCGCCAGGGGGCGGCGGCGCCCGGACCGGCCCGGCGACGCGCCGCGCTTACGCGTCCCGGCGCGAGTCGTGGCGGAAGGTCAGGATCAGCCGGTCGGAATACACCGTGCGCAGGGTGTGGAAGGGATGTCGGTCTTCCGCGCCGAATCCGGGCTGGCGCATCAACAGCAGGCTGCCCTCGGGCGCGGGGATGTGGCGCGGGTTGCTGCCCCTTCGGTCGTCGACGATGTAGAAGTCGCCGTCGCCGCGCATGACGAGCAGCGCGACCAGGTAGCGAAACGTCTTGGGGTCGCGGTGCGGGGAAATGCCGCACGTCGTGGGTTCGTACCACTGCGCGACGGTTTCGTGGAAGGTCACCGGCGGGCACGGCGCCGGGTCCAGCCGCCGCAGGGCGGCGTTCACCAGCGCCTCCACGGCGTCGCGGCAGTGTTCGAGGACGCTGCCCGCGGGAATGTCGCGCGTCAGCCAGAAGTCCTGGTAGACGGCCTTCTCGCCTTCGTTCACCTGGGGCTTGGCGCGCTTGTAGGTGAGCTTCGCCGCCGCCTCGGCCAGCGCGGCCTTGTCCCGCTCGTCGAGCACGGGCACGGCCGCGGCGTCGTCGCGCTCGACCGCCCGCAGGCAGGCGGCCACGTCGTCGATGCGCGCGGTGCGCAAAAGGGATGGGGCGGTGGCTTCGCTCACGGCGTCCTCCGGCGCGCGGTCCGCTGTTTGGTCGAGGTTAACGGACCGCGCGCCGGGATGCCACCGGACCGGGCCGGTCAGCCGGTCAGCCCACGGCGGTTTCACTCAGATCGCCGGGGTCCTCGTGGCGCGCCAGCGTGCGCAGGAGGTCGAACGCCCGGCGGCGGATGCGCTCGTCCTGAATGCCGTAGTAGGCCCGGACCAGTTCGAGCGTTTCGCGCTCCGCCATGACGTCGGGCGTCGTGGCCTCCGCGCCGTCGCCGCCCTGGGCCGTGGTGCCGCTGTCGTTGGCGGGCTCGGCGGCCAGGTCGTCGAAGAAGTAGCTCACCGGAACGTCCAGCACGTTGGCGAGCTGGTACAGCCGGCTGGCCACGATGCGGTTGGCGCCGCGCTCGTACTTCTGCACCTGCTGGAAGGTGATGCCCACCATGCGGGCCAGCCGCTCCTGGCTCAGCCCCACCAGCACGCGCCGCTGACGCAGGCGCTGACCGACATGCACGTCGACCGGGTTGGGTTTCATGCTCGCGTCTCTCGTCGTGGTTTCCTCGATCGTCACCGCTGGGACCCCTCGTTCTTGTTGCTGCGTTTTCAACCGTGTTCCTGCGTTGGTAACAGGCGTCGCCGTACGCCTATTTAGTGTAGGCTAACACGAGATGTAAATGCGTCGATGGTGCGGCAACCCATCGCGTGTGATTTTTTTGTGCCGCGCCCATGTCGCGTGTAGCGACCGTCCGGGTGTGGTCGCCCGCACCCCGGCAGTTTCCCACGCGAGGTCGACGGAGCGATTGTCCGATGTACCTGTGGATCGGTGTTTCCGGGCTAACGGGGGCGCTCGCCGTGGCCTTCGGCGCGGCGGCGGCGCACGGCCTCGGCAGCACCTTGCCGGCGGACCAGGTGGGCTGGGTTCGCACCGGCGCCCAGTACGCCATGGTCCACGCGCCCGCGCTCCTGGCCGTGGCGTGGCTGACCGCCGCGCGGGGCGGGGCGCTGGTCGCCGTCGCCGGGGCCGCGTTTCTCGCCGGGGCTGTGCTGTTCAGCGGCGGGCTCTGGCTCGCGGGGCTGACCGGCTGGACGGGGCTGATGCCCGTCGTGCCCGTCGGCGGCCTGGGCTACATCCTGGGCTGGCTGACATTGGCGGCGGTCGCCGTGCGCCGCGCCGGCTGATGGCGCGCTATTCGCGCAGTGGCCGCATTCCCTCGGCGGGACGGCCGTCGATGGGGGTACGCGTCTCCCGGGTCATCAGCGCGTCCAGGGTGTCGAGCACGCGCCTCGCGGTGTCGCCGGCCAGCGCGTAGTGGATCGTCTGGGCCTCGCGGCGCGTCGTCACCAGCCCGGCGCTGCGCAGCCGGGCGAGGTGCTGGGACACCGCCGATTGGCCCATGCCCAGGCGCGCGCACAGCGCGTTGACGGCGCTTTCGCCGTCGGCCAGGTCGATGAGAATGAGAAGCCGTTGCCGATTGGCCATGGCCCGTACGATCTGCGTGGCGCGACCGATCGAGGCTTCCAGGGTGTCGTGGGACATGGCAGCGTAAATGGGCACCCGCGGGGCGGGATCAAGCTATCTTTGGGCGCGGGCCGGGGAGATATTCGGCGTGGTCGCGCCCGCGCTTATCGGGTGTGGGGAGGCAGCATGAGCGAGACGGACCATCACCTCGACGCGAAGGGCATGAAGTGCCCCCTGCCGGTCCTGCGCGCGCGCAAGGCCATGAAGGGCGTCGACGTCGGGGGTGTCCTGGCCGTGGAGGCCACGGACCCAAGCGCGGTGCAGGACTTCGCCAACTTCTGCGAAACCACCGGCCACGAGCTGCTGGACCAGCACGAGGCCGACGGCGTCTATCACTTCCGCATCCGGAAAACAGGCTGACAGCCGCCCCCGCCGTCATTCGGCGGGGGCAGGCTCGCCCGACGGCTGCGCGTAGGCCCCGCGCTGCTGCGCGCGGCGCTCGAACGGCTCCAGCACCAGCGTCATCATCGGCGGCACGATCAGCAGCGTGATCACGGCCGACAGCGACAGCCCGCCGACCACGACCGATCCCAGTCCGCGGTAGAGTTCGGAGCCCGCGCCCGGGAAGAGCACCAAGGGCAGCATCCCGAACACCGAGGTCAGCGTGGACATGAAGATGGGCCGGATGCGGTTGCGCGTGGCCTCCACGATGGCGTCCTGCGGGGGTCGGCCGTCCTCGCGGATCAGGTGCAGTGTTTGGTGCACCAGCAGGATGGCGTTGTTCACGACGATGCCGATGAGGATGACGAAGCCCAGCAGCGTCAGCATGTCGAGCGGCTGGTAGGTCACGAGGTTGAGCGTGCCCAGCCCGGCCACGCCGCCGGCCGCCGCCACCGGCACCGACAGCAGCATGATCACCGGGTAGAGGAAGCTTTCGAAGAGCACCGCCATCGTCAGGTAGACGATCGCCAGCGCCAGCGCGAGGTCCCACACCATCGCGTTCCAGGTCTGGGTCAGCTTGTCGGCCGTGCCCGTGATCTCCAGGCGCACGCCGGGCGGCAGCCCCTGCTTGGCCAGCGGCGTGATGACGTCCTGGCGCACGCGCTGCACCGCGGACTCCAGCGGCAGCTGCGGACGCGGGCGGATCTGGAGCGTCACCGCGCGCTGGCGCTCGCGGTGGCGGATCTGCGTCGGCCCGGCGGTGTGGCTGACGTCGCCCAGCGCCTCCACCGGCAGGATCTCCCCGCGCGGGGTGAGCACGGGCAGGTCGCGCAGGCCCTGCGTGGTTTCCACGCTTTCCCGCTGCCCGCGCAGCATCAGGTCCATGCGCTTGGTGTCGACCGTGACCTCCTGCACCAGCAGGCCGTTGTTGTCGTTGAAGGCGGTGACGCTGTCGCCCAGACCGCGCGCGGTCATGCCCGCGTCGGACAGGCGCACGCGGTCGGGGCGCACGCGCAGCTCCGGCGAGCCCAGCTCCAGGCCCGGGTTGGGGCGCAGCTGGTTGCCCTCGTCGCGCGGCAGCGTCTGCCCGATCAGCCCGGCGGCGCGGCGCGCGACCTGCATGTTGGCTTCCAGGTCGGGGCCGATGATGTCCAGCTCGATCTGGCGGCCGCCGCCGATCTCGTCGCCGAAGATCGAGGGCTGGCTGATGAAGCCGAACGACCCCGGCTCGGCGAACACCGGCCCGCGCAGCACCGGGATCAGCTCGCTCACGCGCTCGCGCTGCACCGCCGCCGCGCCGACGAAGGTCTGGGCGCGCGTGGCGACGAAGAAGAAGCGGTCGATCTTGGGCGGGCCGTCCGGCTCGGCCTCGGGGCCGGTGACGCTGCGCCAGAGGTGCTTGGTCTTGCCCTCGATCTGGCTGGCCATGTCGAAGGTGGTGTCGAGGTTGTAGCCCGGCGGCGGGATCAGCACCGCCAGCACGAGGTTGCGGTTGCCCTCGGGCAGGTAGGCCAGCTTGGGCAGCGCCAGCCAGGAGCCCGCCAGCGCCGCCAGCGTCACCGCCACCACGACGCTCGCGGACAGCGCGCGGCTGCGCGCGAAGGCGCGCTGGGCCGCCATGACGACGGCGATGAAGCCGCGCGCCGCGTGGTCGACGCCGGGCAGCGAGATCCGTTTGACCTCGCCGAAACCGCCGGGCTCGTCGTCGCTGCCGCGAAAGCGCAGCAGCCGGCGCGCCAGCGTGGGGATCACGGTCACCGCGACGACCAGCGCCAGGATGACCGAGGTGGAGATCGCCACCCCGATGTCGCGGAAGAGCTGCCCGACCTCCAGCTCCATCATCAGGATGGGGGCGAAGACGACCACGGTGGTCAGCGCCGACACCAGGATGGCGCCCCAGACCTGGCGCGCGCCCTCGTAGGCGGCGTCGCGCGGCCGGTGGCCTTCCTCGCGCAGGCGGTAGATGTTCTCCAGCACGACGATCGCGGAGTCCACCACCATGCCGATGGCGAAGGCGAAGCCGGCCAGGGAGATCACGTTGATCGAGCGGCCCAGCGCAGCCATGGCCACGAAAGCGCCGACGATGGACACCGGGATCGCCAGCGAGACCACCAGCGTCGCCCGCAGCGAGCGCAGGAAGACCAGCAGGATCAGCGCCGCGAACAGCCCGCCCACGTAGATGTTCTGCTGCACCAGCCCGATCGCCGAGTGGATGTAGACCGTCTGGTCGTAGACCTGCTCCAGATCCAGGCCGACGCGGGGGATCACCCCCTGGTTCATGCGCTCGACCTCGGCCTGGATGCCCTCCATCGTGGTGATGACGTTGGCGCCGGTCTGGCGGATGGCGTTCATAGCCAGTGCGGGCTGGCCGTTGAAGCGGATGCGCTCGGTGGGCTTCTTGTGGCCGAACTGCACGTCCGCGATGTCGCCCACCGTCAGGCGGCCCACGGCCGCGTCGCCCGTGGCGTCCTGCGAGCGCAGGACGATCTCCTCGACATTCTCGACGGTGTCCAGCTCGCCCTCGGTGCGCACGACGTAGCGCCGCTTGCCCTCGGTGACGTCGCCCGCCGAGACCGAGATGTTGGCGCTGCGCAGGGTGTCGCGCACCGCCGGCACGGTCAGGTTGTGCCGCGCCATGGCGTCGGGCTTGAACACCACCTCCAGCTGGCGCTCGCTGCCGCCGAAGATGTTGACGGCGGAAACGCCGGGCACGCGCTCCAGGCGCTCCTTGACCTCGTCCTCGACGAAGTCGCCGAAGGTGTGCATCGGCCGGTCGTTGCCGGGGCGCTGGGTGAAGATGAACCACGCGATGGGGCTGGCGTTGGCGCCGGAGGTATCCAGGTCCGGCTCGTCCACGCCGTCCGGGTAGCCGGTCACGCGGTCCAGGCGGTTGGACACCATGAGCAGCGCGCGGCTCATGTCGGTGCCGACGCGGAACTCCAGCTCCAGCTCCGACTTGCCCGTCTGCGCGCGGCCCGTCATGTCGTCCAGGCCCTGGACGCCGCGAATCACGTCCTCCTGCCGGATGAGGATCTCGCGTTCCACCTCCTTCGGCGCGGCGCCGGGCCAGATGGTGTTGACCGTGATGACGGGCTTGCTGACGTCCGGGGCGAGCTGGACGGGGATGCGCATCAGCCCCACGGCGCCGAACATCACCAGCAGAATCACGGCGGCCGCGACCGCCACCGGGCGGTCGATCGCCAGACGGATCAGCGATTTCATGACGCCTGATCCCCGCCCGGCTGCTTGCCGGTCTGCACGCGGTCGTCGCCGTCATCGCCGCCGCCGTCTTGCCCGCCGTCGTCGCCGGTCGGTCCGACGCGCTTGTCGATGCTCAGCGGCTGGCCGGGGCGCAGGCGCTCGTTGCCGCGCACGACCGCGAGCGCGCCCGCCGCGACGCCGTCCAGCACCTCGAAGCGGCTGCCCACCTCGTCGCCCAGCTTGACGGGGTGCACCTCGGCTTTGCCGTCGGCGTAGACGTAGATCGTGGTCTGCCCGCCGCGGCGCAGGATGGCGTCCTTGTGCACGCTGAGCACCTGGCGCGAGGTGTCCAGCGGCACGGAGACGGTGACGCTTTCCCCCGCCGCCACGCGCCGCGCGCTCGTGTCGAAGCGCGGCACCAGGCGCACGGTGCGCGTGCGCGTCATGCGGTTCTCGCGCGGCAGGATGGCGCGCACGCGGGCCTCGGCGGTGCCGCCGCCGCTCAACTCGACGTCGACCACGTCGCCCTGGCGCAGCGCGCCCAGACGGCTGGCCGGGACGGCCACCTCGATTTCCAGGCTTTGATCCGAGACGAGCCCGACCAGCGGATCCCCGCCGTTCACGTAGGCGCCGGCTTCCGCCATGCGCTCGGTGACGACGCCGGCGTAGGGCGCGCGCACCTCGGTGTGCTTCAGGTCGATCTTCGCCAGATCCAGGTCGGCGCGGGCGCTCTGCACAGCGGCTTCGGCCGAGGCCACTTCGGCCCGCGAGATCGCCAGCTCCTGGCGCAGGTCCTCCACGCGCGCCTTGGAGTAGGCGGACGAGCCCTCGAGGTTCTGCTGGCGCTGGAGCTGCTGGCGGGCCAGCGCGACCTCTTCCTCGCTGGTGTTGAGCGCGGCGCGCGCCTCGGCCAGCGCGGCGCGGGCCTGCTGGCGCTCGGCGCTGATGCGTTCGTCGTCCAGCATCACCAGGGTGTCGCCGCGCTCGACGCGGTCGCCCACCTCCACGAGGTAGGCCTCGACCGGCGCGGCCACGCGCGCGGCCACCACGCCCTCCTGCGTGGCGACGAAGCTGCCCAGCACCGGCGCGTTGCGGCCGGCGGGCACCTCGCGCACCTGGTCGACGTGGACGGCCGCCGTCTCCTGTGCGCAGGTGGGCTCGGCGGTCAGGGCGCCCGCCGCCAGCGCCAGGGCGGCCAGGGGCGCCAGCGTGCGGGTGATCGGGCGGCGTTGCGGGAAAATGGTACCAGCTCCTTCCGCAGCCGGGGCACGGCACCGCGGAGATGACGCGGCGCGCAGCGCGCGTCAACGGCTTGCGCCGCCAATGAATGCAATTTTGCACGTAAAATTGCAGTGAATGGCGTGTGCGCGGTTCGTCACGGGGATGGCGCCGGCTGTTAGACTGGGCGGCAAAGCAGATCAGGGAGCCTTGCATGACGACTCGCGTTTTCACCCACATGGACTGCTTCGCCCACGATCCCGGCCGCATGCACCCGGAACACCCGGCGCGGCTGAAAGCGGTGCTCTCGGCGCTGGACGACCCGGCCTTCCAGGCCCTGGAGCGCGTGGACGCGCCGCTGGCGGAGCTGGACCGGCTGGAGCTGGCGCACCCGCGGCGCTACATCGACCGCGTGTTCGCGCGCGTGCCCAGCGAGGGGCTGGCGTCGCTCGATGGCGACACCTGCGTCTCCGCCGGCTCGCGCGAGGCCGCGCTGCGCGCCGCCGGCGGGGTGTGCGCGGCCGTGGACGCGGTGATCGCGGGGGACTGCGCCAACGCCTTCTGCGCCGTGCGCCCGCCCGGCCACCACGCCGAGCCCGAGCAGGCCCTGGGCTTCTGCCTGTTCTCGAACGTGGCGATCGGCGCGCTGCACGCGCGTCAGCGCCACCGCCTGCACAGCATCGCCGTCGTCGACTTCGACGTGCACCACGGCAACGGCACGCAGGCCATCTTCTGGGACGACCCCGACCTCTTCTTCTTCTCCACGCACCAGGTTCCGCTCTTCCCCGGCACGGGCTCGCCGGGCGAAACCGGCGTGGCCGACAACATCGTCAACGTGCCGCTGTCGCCGATGGACGGCTCGGAGGCGTTCCGCGCGGCCTTCACCAACACCATCCTGCGCCGCCTGACGGAGTGCCAGCCCGAGCTGATCCTGATCTCGGCGGGCTTCGACGCGCACGAGCGCGACCCGCTGGCCTCGCTGCGCCTGCACGAGGACGACTTCGAGTGGGCGACACAGCAGATCCTGCGCGTGGCCCGCAACACCTGCGGCGGCCGGGTCGTCTCGGCGTTGGAGGGCGGCTACGACCTGGACGCGCTGGAGTTGAGCACGGCCGCCCACGTGCGCGCGCTCATGCGCTCATGAACGCGTGACGCTCATGAAGGCGTGATAGGGGGCGCACGCCGCGTTGACCCGCCGGGTGTTTTCAGCGCGCGCGCTTGTGCTCTAGAGTGCGCGCACCGCAACGCAGGGAAGCAGCATGGCCGACACCCCCGCCCACACCGAAGCCGAGCAGGGGACCGCAGCGCACGGCTCCGGGGAGCAGCTCCCCGAGGACGTGCGGGCAATGAGCTTCGAGCAGGCGCTGCAGGAGCTGCGCCAGATCGTGGAGCGCCTGGAAAAGGGCGAGGGCAAGCTGGACGACGCCATCGCGGCCTATGAGCGCGGGGCGCTGCTCAAGCGCCATTGTGAGCAGAAGCTGCGCGAGGCCGAGGCCAAGATCGAGAAGATCAAGGTGGATGACAGCGGGACCGTCGGCAGCGAACCGCTCGACGTTGAATAAAGCGGATAAGGGGGCGACGATCGGGGGGACCGCCGCTCGCGAGGACGTCACGGCGCGCATGCGCGCCGTCGCCGAGCAGATCACCGACCAACTCGACCGCCTGCTGCCGCCGGCCGAGGGGCCGCGCGGCCGCGTCGTCGAGGCCATGCGCTATGCCTCGCTCAACGGCGGCAAACGCCTGCGCCCCTTCCTCACCGTGACCAGCGCGGGTCTGTTCGATGTGCCCGAGGCGCGCGGCCTGCGCGCGGGCGCGGCGCTGGAAATGGTGCACTGCTACTCGCTCGTCCACGACGACCTGCCGGCGATGGACGACAGCGACCTGCGGCGCGGCACGCCCACCGTCCACAAGCGCTACGACGACGCCACCGCCATCCTCGCGGGCGACGGCCTGCTGACGGAGGCGTTCGCCGTGCTCGGCGATCCGGCCACCCATCCGGATGCGCGGGTGCGCGCGGAGCTGACGCTGGGCCTGGCGCGGGCCGCCGGCGCCGCCGGCATGGTGGGCGGTCAGATGGTCGACATCTCGCCGGAGCGCGTGCACCTGGGCCTGGACGGCGTCACCGACCTTCAGGCCATGAAGACGGGCGCGCTCATCCGCTTCGCCTGCCGCGCCGGGGCCATCCTGGGCGGCGCGAGCGAGGCCGAGCGGGCGGCGCTGGACGCCTACGCCGACGACCTGGGCCTCGCTTTCCAGATCGCGGACGACCTGCTGGACGCCGAGAGCGACGCGGAAGCCTTGGGCAAGCCGGCCGGGCAGGACGCGGAGGCGGACAAGGCCACCTTCGTCGAGCTGCTGGGGATTGAAGGCGCGCGCGGCCGCGCCCGCGAACTGGTGGAGTCCGCCATCGCCCGCCTGGAGCCCTTCGGCGAGCGCGCGGACACCCTGCGCGCCACCGCCCGCTTCGTCGTCGAGCGCGAGTCCTGATCCGGCGCGGCCGCCGCTACTTTTCCGCGCCCGCCGCGCGCTCCTCCGCCCGCAGCTTGGCCGTGACGCCGAGCGTGCGCGCCGGTTCCGGCGGCACCCAGGCGGGCGAGGCCGCCCGTTGCACGAACGCGAGCGCGTCGGAGTCCTGGCCCGCGATCAGGTCGGCCAGCAGGCGGCCCAGGTAGGTGCCCTTCGCCACGCCCACGCCGTTCATCCCGGCGGCGACGTGCACGCCCGGCCGCACCGTCCCGAAGCAGGGCTGGAAGTTGCGCGTCATGCACAGCATGCCGCCCCAGGTGTGCTCGAAGGGCACGTCCGCCAGCGTCGGGAAACGCGCCCGCAGCGCCTGCTGGTGCGTGCGCGCCGCCGCGGCCAGATCGGGCGGGCCGCTGCACAGCTCGGCGCGCCAGCGCAGCATGTTGCGCACGAACACGCGGCGGTCGGGGGTGACGCGCAGCGTGGTCCCCGCCGGATGGGCGGCGGTCGCGCCCCATGGCCGCACCGCGCCGATCGCGGCGTCTTCCTCGGGCGTGAGTGGGCGCGTCAGGCTGGCGTAGCTGAACACCGGCACGTAGCGGTCGCCGAAGCCGAACTCCCCAGTGAAGGAATTGGTGGCGCAGACGATGTGGTCGGCTTCGAGAACGCCCGTCGGCGTTTCCAGGCGGTGCGGCTCGCCGTAGGTGGTTGTGACCACCGGCGACAGCTCGTGAAGCGTGACGTTGGCGGGCAGCGACCGGGCCAGCCCGCGCACCAGCGCGGCCGGGTTCATCAGGACGTTGCCGGGCGTGTAGACGCCGGCGCGGTAGTAGTCCGTGCCGATGCGGGCGCTCAGGTCCGGCCCCTCCAGCCAGGTGTGGGGCTCGCCCAGCCCGTCCAGCGTGTCGGTGAAGCCCTTCAGGGAGTCGATGTGCCGCGCTTCGGCGGCCAAGAGGTATTTGCCGGCGTCGTCCCAGTCGCAGGCGATGCCGTTCGCCGTGACCTGTTCGCGCAGCATCTCCACCGCCCAGCGGTTCAGCCGCGTGACCTGGCGGTCCTGAACCGGGTCGGCTTCGTCGGAATCCAGGTTGTGCGGCACGTCGATGATGAAGCCCGCGTTGCGGCCGGAGGTGCCCTGGCCGATCCGCAGCGCGTCGAGCAGCACGACCTCGGCGTCGGGAAAGCGCTCGGCCAAGCCGCGCGCCGCCGCCAACCCGGTGAAGCCGCCGCCGATGACGGCAAACCGGGCGCGCTGCCAACCACTCAGCGGCGTCGTCGCCAGCGTGTCGCCGGCCAGCGCGTCCCAGCCGGAAACACCGTCGAGCGCCGGGAAACGCGTGACATCGGCCATCGTCCGATCCCCCAAAATGCCGTGCCGTGCGGCGGTGTTGCGCGGTCAGTCCCGGCCATCCCTAAACATGGAACAACGTGACAACAAACGGTTTGGCATGCCGAAAATGCTGAATTAGGGTTTTGTCGTTCCACGCGGCGGGGCGGTCGGGATGGAGTGTTCATTTTCGCACGAAACCGACTCGTCCCCGGATCGCGGGTTCCTTGCCGGGGCGGTGCACCGTGACCGCGCGGCACGGGCCACGCGATTTGATCCATCTCATACCCGCTTACCAAGAGGTCTGTCCCACTGACCACTGAACCCGGGACTGGAACGCCCCGGTGTGGCGGCAGCGGCCGCGCGACCAAGGCCCGCGACGGACATGAGCCAATGCACGACACCCTCCTCACCTTCCTCGACTACATCCCCGACGCGGTGGTGACGATCGACCGCGAGCAGCGCATCGTTTTCATCAATCGCGGCGCGGAGCGCATGTTCGGCTACTCGGCGGCCGAGCTGTACGGCCAGCAGCTCGACATCCTGATTCCAGAGCGGTACCGCAACCAGCACGGCCACGACGTGGCCGCGCTTCTGGCCGGGCCCGAAACCGGCCGCGACATGGCCTCGCGCCGGCACATCGAGGGAAAACGCAAGGACGGCGGCGTCTTCCCCGCGCGCGCTTCGGTCGTGAAGCACGCCAGCAGCGACCAGGAAACCCGCGCCACCGCCATTGTCCGCGACATCACCGACGAACACGCCTGGGAGGCCCAGCTCGCCGCCGCCGAAGCCAAGCAGCGCGCCGTCCTGGACGCCAGCCCCGACACCATCCTTCTGCTCGAAACCGAAACGCAGCGTGTCGTCGAGGCCAGCGCCCAGGCCGAAACGCTGTTCGGCTGCGGCATCGAGGAGCTGCTCGGCTGCCGCCTGGCGGATCTGCAACCCTCGGCGGAAAGCGCCGCGGGCGCCGCGGCGATGGCCGCGTTCGCGCGCGGCGAGCGCCGGTACGTGCCGGAAGCGGCGGTGCAACGCGCCGACGGCCGCAGCGTCGCCGTCGAGGTCGCGGGCCAGCCGACGACCGTGAACGACCGCCACCTCGTCGTCGCCTACCTGCGCGACATCTCGCAGTGGAAGACCATGGAGCAGGGCTTGCTGGAAGCGCGCGACGCCGCCGCCGCAACCAGCCGCGCCAAGAGCACGCACGTTCAGAAGGTCAGCGGCGACATGCGGTTGGCCGTCGACGCCATTTCGGGGCTGGCCGCCCGGTTGCCCAGCGCCGCCGAGCTGGCCGAGCACGATGGCCACGTCGCGCGGGCGGCCGGCGACATTTCCACCGCCGCCAGCTACCTGCGCCGGCTGGTGGACGACATCCTGGCGTTGGACGCCGTGGATCTGGAAAACGCGCCCGTCGCGGCCGAACCCCTCGACCTCGTGGCGGAGATCGAGCTGGCGCGGCGCCTTGCCGCTGCGGCCGCCGGCAGCGGCACGGACCGGATCGAGGTGGACGCGCCCGAGCACCTGAAGGTGGAAGCGGAACGCGTCGCGATGCAGCGCAGCGTGATGACGGTCATCAGCAATGCGCTTCAGGTGTCGCCTGCGGACGCTTCGATCGCGGTCGAGGTGCGTATCGACGCCGGCGGCGAAGCGGTGATCGCCGTAACCGACCGCGGTCCCGGCATCCCGGCGGACAAGCTGTCGCACATCATGACGCCCGAAACCGGCCGGCAGGGCCATCCGAACCTGACGCTCAAGACGATCGGCCTGGCGATGACGCGCGGCCTGCTGCGCGCGCACGGCGGCGACATGGCGATCGACACCGAGCCGGACGCGGGGACCACGGTGCGCCTGATCCTGCCCGCCAAGCGGGTGATTCGCGGGGTTCGCCGCGGGCGGGACTGATGACGGGTCGCGGACGCGCCCGGCGCTGATGGCGCTGATGCCGGACCGCTTGGGTCGGCCGCCCGCTCAGTGGACGACGAGCTTGCGGAAGAGCAGGCCGTGGACCTCGGCCTCCTGCGTGGCCGCCCGGGCGCGCTTGAGCAGGGCCTGCCGCAGCTTCTTCGTGCCGGCTTCCCCGTCCATCTCGCCGGGGGTCAGGTCACTGAGGTGCTGGCGGAAGGCGTCCATGATGCGCGGGCTCATACGCTTGACTTCGCTTTTGGCGGCCTGGCTCGCCACCTCCAGGCTGACGTGAAGCTGGACGCGGTCGTGGCCCGGCCCGTCGAGCCCGACGATCATCTGCGGCACCGGCTGGTAGTAGACCTGGTCCGCCGAGAGCGACGCCGGTTTCTTGTCGGCCTTCGCCTCGCCGGTCTTGCCGTCGGTGAGCACCAGGAACGCCGCGCCGCCCGCCGCGGCCAGCGCCAGGCCCACCACCGCCACGAGGACCGTCACCAGCCCTTTGCGGCTCTGTTTTCCGCCGTCGCTCGCGCTCTCGTCCGCCATCGCCGCCCTCGTCCCCCATGCTGTGACCGGCTCGGCCGGCCATCGAGTGTCTCGTATAGCGGATTTGGGTTGAAACAGTGTGAACGCAAGAACGGGACGGTGCCCGATTCCCTTCCGCGCCCGCGCCGCGTATCCTGCGCCCATGCTCGGTTTTCTGCGCATGTTCGGCCGCGCCGACGAGATCCAGCGCCTGGACCACGCCTTCGCGGCGGCGGGGCTGCCGCGGGCGGCCGTTCCGGATTCGGTGAAGCTGACTCTGGTGCGGCTGCTGCGCGAGGCGCACGGCCGCAAGCCCGACGACGCGGCCGCGGCTGAGGCCGTCGAGCTGGCGGCGTACTGCATGCTCGGCCGCGACGGTTTCCTCGACGCCAACGGGCCCGCGCGCACCGACGCCGCCGAAGCGCGCGTGCGCGCCGCCGCCGAGGCGGGCGACAGCCTGGACGCGCGCGTGGTGCTCCTGACCCTGCACGCCGGGGTGATCCAGCCGGCGGTGGTGGAGCGCCACGGTCTCTCCACCGGCTGAGCCGGCGCTTGCCCCCGCGCGGGCGGGGTTTTATCACACCCCCGAGCGGAGATCTTTTTTCGACGCTCAAGATTGCAGCGTGTTGCGTGACGACACGCGGTTTTCACCACGTCGGACGCGGGGATCATGGCGGGCGGCGAACGTCCCATCATCGTGGCCATCGACGGGCCGGCGGCGGCCGGGAAGGGTACCCTCGCCCGGCGCGTGGCCGACGCGCTCGGGCTGGCCTACCTGGATACCGGCAGCCTCTACCGCGCGGTGGGGCTGAAGGTGCTGGAGGCCGGCCAGGACCCGGATGACGCGGACGCCGCCGTGTCTGCCAGCAAGACGCTGACGGTGGACGACCTCGCGCGCCCCGGCCTGCGCGGCGAAGGGGTGGCGGACGCCGCCTCGCGCGTGTCCGCGATCCGCGCAGTGCGCGAGGCGCTGCTGGCGTTCCAGCGCCACTTCGCGCACAGTCCGCCCAACGGGCTGCGCGGCGCGGTGCTGGACGGGCGCGACATCGGCACGGTCGTCTGCCCCGAAGCGTGCGCCAAGCTCTTCGTCACCGCCACCACGGAGGAACGCGCCCGCCGGCGCCACGAAGAATTGCGTGCGCGCGGCGAGGCGCCTACATTCGAGGCCGTGTTGCGTGAAATGGAGGCGCGCGACGCCCGAGACGCCGCCCGGGCGGCGGCGCCGCTTCGGTCCGCCGAGGACGCCCACGTCCTCGACACCTCCAACATGGATGTCGATTCGGCCCTCCGGACCGCCCTTTGGGTGGTGCGGAGTCGCTGCGTGCTGGACGACACCGATCCGGACGGGCGGGACCAGTAGCCGCCGCCGGCCCAGCAGCCGCCGGCGTTGAAACGCTCGCCGCCCGACCAGTCAAAAACGGCCGGACGCGCCCGACAGCAGCGGTTCATCCGCCCGGATGGCTGGACGCACCGGGAAGACCGCCGGAGCCAACCGGCTGGCCGGAATAGCAACGACCACCACGTGGAGGACCACCACACGATGGCTGAGGCAGCCACGACGCACGAGACCAACGAGAGCTTCGAGGCGCTGCTGGAAGAGCAGCTGGGCAACGAGGGCCGCCTCGAAGGCACCGTCCTCAAGGGCACGGTCATCGACTTCGACGGCGACGACGTGGTCGTCGACGTCGGCCTGAAGTCCGAGGGCCGGGTCGCGCTCAAGGAGTTCACCAAGGCGGGCGAGGCCGAGGACCTGAAGATCGGCGACACCGTCGAGGTCTTCCTGGAGCGCTTCGAGGACAAGGAGGGCCAGGCCGTCCTCTCGCGCGACAAGGCGCGGCGTGAGGAAGCCTGGAACCAGCTGGAGAAGGCCTACAACAACGGCGAGCGCGTGACCGGCCAGATCTACGGCCGCGTGAAGGGCGGCTTCACGGTCGACCTCAACGGCGCCACGGCGTTCCTGCCCGGCAGCCAGGTGGACATCCGCCCGGTGCGCGACGTCACGCCGCTGATGGGCACGCCGCAGCCCTTCCAGATCCTGAAGATGGACCGCTCGCGCGGGAACATCGTCGTCTCCCGCCGCGCCGTGCTGGAGGAGACGCGCGCCGAGCAGCGCAACGAACTGGTCGCCTCGCTGAAGGAAGGCCAGGTGCTGCCGGGCACGGTGAAGAACATCACCGACTACGGCGCCTTCGTCGACCTGGGCGGCGTCGACGGCCTGCTGCACGTGACCGACATCTCGTGGAAGCGGGTCAACCACCCCAGCGACGTCCTGTCCATCGGCCAGAACATCAACGTCCAGGTCATCCGCTTCAACCCGGAGACGCAGCGCATCTCCCTGGGCATGAAGCAGCTGGAGGCCGATCCGTGGGAGGGCGCCAGCCAGAAGTACCCCGTGGGCGCCAAGTTCACCGGCCGCGTGACCAACATCACCGACTACGGCGCCTTCGTGGAGCTGGAGCCCGGCATCGAGGGCCTCGTCCACGTCTCCGAGATGAGCTGGGTGAAGAAGAACGTGCACCCGGGCAAGATCGTCTCCACCTCGCAGGAGATCGAGGTGATGGTGCTGGACGTGGACGAGCAGAAGCGCCGCATCTCGCTCGGCCTCAAGCAGTGCGTGCCGAACCCCTGGGCGGAGTTCGCCGAGAAGCACCCCGTGGGCTCGACGCTCGAGGGCGAGATCAAGAACATCACCGAGTTCGGGCTGTTCGTCGGCCTGCCGGGCGACATCGACGGCATGGTCCACCTCTCCGACCTCTCCTGGACCGAGAGCGGCGAAGAGGCGATCAAGAACTACAAGAAGGGTGACGTCATCCAGGTGAAGGTGCTGGACGTGGACGTCGAGAAGGAGCGCATCTCGCTGGGCGTGAAGCAGCTCGAGTCCGATCCCTTCGAGGCCGCCGTCGCCGGCCTGCAGAAGGGCGAGGTCGTGACCTGCACCGTCCACGAGGTCCACGAGAACGGCATCGACGTGAAGGTGCGCGGCGACGAGAACGCCATCGCCACGATTCGCCGTTCCGAGCTGGGCCGCGAGCGCAGCGAGCAGCGCCCCGACCGCTTCGCCCCGGGCGAAAAGGTCGACGCCAAGATCACCCAGGTGGACCGCAAGAACCGCCGCATCTCGGCGTCGATCAAGCAGCGCGAGCTGGAGGAGGAAAAGGAGGCCATGGCCGAGTACGGCTCCGCCGAAACCGGCGCCAGCCTCGGCGACATCCTCGGCACCAAGCTGCGCGACGCCATGCAGGGCGGCGAGGACAGCGACAAGAGCTGATCCCCACCGGGGCAACCCGGTGACAACGTCGGCGCCCGGTCCGCGGTTCACGCGGGCCGGGCGTTTTTTGTGTGCATACGTGCAACACCGCGATGTCCGCGAGTCACGCGCGGTTGACGGTGCCTCGCGCGCGTGGCGACACTCCGCGCCACACGGCCGTCCGGGGGGATTTGTGGCGGTCGAGCAACGGGGGCGTCGGCGATGACCAAGTCCGAACTCATCCAGCGGATCGCGGAAGCGAACCCGCACCTGACCCAGCGCGACAGCGAGCGCGTGGTGGCCACGATCTTCGACGAGATCACAGAGGCGCTGGCCGAGGGGCGGCGCGTGGAGCTGCGCGGCTTCGGCGCGTTCTCCGTGAAGGACCGCGAGCCGCGCGAGGGGCGCAACCCGCGCACCGGCGAGACGGTCCACGTGGATGCCAAGCGCGTGCCCTTCTTCAAGACGGGCAAGCAGCTGCGCGAGCGCCTGAACGGCGACGAGGCCGAAGCCGACGCCTGAGCGGTCCGGCCGCGCCGCCTTCGAGGCTTGAGACGGGCCGCCCGCCCGCGCACCATAGCGGGGCACAAAGACCCAACCGCCGGCGCATCGGCCGGCGCTTCCCGCGAGGCGGCGCTATCGTGAAGCACCTGTCCTGGATCGTCACCGTCCCGCTGCTTGCCGTGGCGGTCATCTTCGCGGTCAATCACCGCGGCGTGGTGACGCTCGACCTGTGGCCGCTGCCGGTCCAGCTCGAAGCGCCACTCTACCTGATCGTGCTGCTGGCCGTGTTCGTCGGCTTCCTCATCGGCGGCGCGGTGATGTGGCTGTCGCAGCACCGCGTGCGCAAACGCATGCGCGAGGAACGCCAGCGCGCCCGCGAGCTGGCGCGCGACGTCGAGGCCCTGCAGCGCCGCCTGGACCAGTACGAGGGCCCGGGTGCGGGCCGCATGGGCTCGCCCGAGACGCGGGGACGCATGCGCCTGCGCCCGCCGACCGCCCCGTCCCTGCCCGCGCTGCGCCGCTGAGGCCCCCGGCCACCACCCGCGATCCGGCAGCCCCGAGATGATCCCGCCGCGTCTCTACATCGCCGTCGACACCGCGGACCGCGCGCACGCCGAGCGGCTCGCGGCCGCCGTGCACGGTTATGCCGGGCTCAAGCTCGGCAGCGAGTTCTTCACCGCCCACGGCCCCGAGGGCGTGCGCGCCGTCGCGGGTGACGCGCCCGTGTTCCTCGACCTGAAATTCCACGACATTCCCAACACCGTCGCCGGCGCCGTGCGCGCGGCCGCGCCCATGCAGCCGTGCTGGCTGACGGTCCACGCCAGTGGCGGGCGCGAGATGATGGCCGCGGCGGTTCAGGCCGCGCACCGGGGCGAGCCGCCCGTGGGTGTGCTGGCGGTGACCGTGCTCACCAGCCTGGACGACGGCGACCTCTCGCGCCTGGGCCAGGCCACGCCCTCGCTGGACCAGGTGCGCCGCCTGGCCGCGCTGGCGGCCGAAGCCGGCGTCGACGGGCTGGTATGCTCGCCGCGCGAGATCGAGGTGGTACGGGCCGAGGTCGGGCCGGACCTCACGCTGGTCGTGCCGGGCATCCGTCCGGCCGGGAGCGACGCCGGCGACCAGAAGCGCGCGGCCACCCCGGCGGATGCGGTCGCGGCCGGCGCCGACATCCTCGTGGTGGGCCGCCCCGTGACGCGGGCGGCCGATCCGGGGGCGGCCGCCCGGGCGATCGCGGCCGAGGCGGGGTAGCCGTGGCGGAGGTGCCGGCGCACGGCGCGTTGCCCGTCCGGACCACCGCGCGCGAGGTCGTGGGCGGCTTCATGGCCCGCCTGCGCCACCTGCCGCAGGTCGCGCTCACCCCCTTCCTGGTGCTCTTCCTCGTCCAGGGCGGGCTCATGCTCCTCCGGGGCGGTGGCGGCGACGACGGGCAGAGCTCGCCGCTGGCGGCGATCGCCGTGCTGGCGGCGATCCCGGTTGTGGTCTTCGCCTACGCCGCTTTCCTCGTGGACTGGCTGCGGCTGGTGCTGCTCGGGCCCGAGCAGGCCGGCACGGGGCCGCGGCTGTCCGTGGGCGGGCGCGACGCGCGCATGCTCGCCTCGGGCATTCTGGTCGCGGTGCTGGCGCTGCTGGCGAGCATCCCGGGCATCGTGCTCGGCATGCTGGCGGGCGGCAGCCCGGTCGCGGGCGTGGTGGCGGCGCTTGTGACGCTGCTGCTGGCGCTGACCGCGGCGGTGAGCTTCGGCCTCGTCCTGCCGGCGGTGGCGGTGGACCGCTCGCTGGGCATGGGCGCGGCCTGGTCGGCGGCGCGGCCCGTGCTGGTGAAGATCGCGGGCATCGTGGCGCTGACGCTGCTGCCGGTGCACCTGCTGGTGAGTTCCAGCGGCGTCGCCTACGCCGTCATGCTCTCCGGCGATGGCCCGGTGGTGCCGGTGATGGTGCTGACCCTGGTGCTGGAGTTCGTGGAGTTGGCGCTGCTGGGCAGCCTGCTCGCGGCGCTGCACCAGCGGCTGTTGGGCGATCCCACGCGCGCGGAGGCGGCGTGAGCGCACAGGAGGAAATGCCGCCCCTGCGCTTGCAAGCCGGACCGGTTCTGGTGGGAACGGTCCGGGTGCTGATGGCGAACTGGCGCTGGCTGCCGCGGCTGCTGGGGCTGCCGGCGCTGGCCGCGTTCGCGGCGGCGCTCGTCCACGTCTACGCGCTGCCGGGGCTTGCCGGCACGGCCGTGTGGGTGCTGACGGTGCCGCTGCTGGTGCTGCTGGCCGTGGCCTGGCACCGCCTGATCCTGCTCGGGCCGAAGGCGGTGCGTGCGCCCGCCGTGCGGTGGCGCGGGCGGCACACGCGCTATCTCGGTGTTGCGCTCGGTGTCGCCGGGATCCATTTCCTGCTCTACGGCGTGCTCGTGGTGGCCGTTGCCGGGATGCCGATGGACACCACCTCCCGCCTGGTGGGGCTGCTGGTGACGCTGTGGTTCACGGTCACGCTCTTCACGCCGCTGACGCTCAAGCTGCCGAGCCACGCCACGGGCCAGAGCGTGCCCGCGCGCGCCTGGCAGACGCGGCCGGCCCACTTCGGCAACGCGGCGCTGGTGTGGCTCGGGGTCGTGCCGGCAACGGCCGTGCTGCTCGCCGGTGCGGGGCTGCTGATCGCGCCGTTCGGGGCGCCGGTTCCGGTGCATCTGGCGGCGACGCTGGTGGGCGCGGCGCTGGTGCCGCTGACGCTGCTGCTGCCCGTGACGGCGATCAGCCTGATGTTCCGGGCGCTGCGCTCGGCCAAGCCGTCGAGCGCGAGCTGGCCCGGCTGAAAAGGACACCCCGATGACGGTCGACGTGAAGATCTGCGGCTGCACGACGCCCGAGGCCGTCGCCGCCGCGCGCGATGCGGGCGCGATGTTCGTGGGCTTCGTCTTCTACCCGCCCTCGCCGCGCAACGTGAGCCCGGCGCGCGCCCGCGAACTGATGGCGGAGGCGGGCGCGATCGCGCCGCTGTCGGTGGCCGTGGTGGTGGACGCCGACGACGAAACGCTGGCCGGGATCGTGGACACGCTGGCGCCGCCGCTGCTGCAGCTCCACGGCGAGGAACCGCCCGAGCGCGTGGCCGACGTGCGCGCGCGCTTCGGCTTGCCGGTGATGAAGGCGGTTTCCATCGGCGGCGAGGCCGACCTGGCGCGCGCCGACGGCTACGCCGAGGTGGCCGACCGCCTGCTGTTCGATGCGAAGCCGCAGCCGGGCGGGCTGCCCGGCGGCAACGCGCGCAGCTTCGACTGGAAGCTGCTCGGCGGGCGCTCGTGGGCGAAGCCGTGGCTGCTCTCGGGCGGGCTGAACGCGGACACCGTGGGCGAGGCCATCGCCACCGCGCACGCGCCGGGCGTGGACGTGTCCAGCGGCGTGGAGTCCGAGCCGGGGGTGAAGGACCCGGCGAAGATCCGGGAATTCTGCGCCGCCGTTCGGGACAACGTTGCCTAAACGCCCCGCGTGCGGCAGGCTCGCGGGCCGTCCAGGGCATGATGCGGTCGGATCGTCCAGGCCGGAAGGCCTAGCGCGCCAGCGGCGCGCGACACGTCAGCTCGCACGCCGCAGGCGCGCGAAACGATCCGGGCGCTGACTCATGCCCGCAAACGAAAGAGATAGAGCGCGATGGGGCTCGTACACTGAGTCCACGTCCTCGCATCGCGCTCTGGATCGCGGATGTGGAGATCCATGACCCAGGTCGAGCGACCCAACACCTACCGAGGCGGCCCCGACCCCTTCGGCCATTTCGGCATCTACGGCGGGCGCTTCGTCGCCGAGACGCTGATGCCGCTGATCCTGGAGGTCGAGCGCGCCTACCTCGACGCCAAGGCCGATCCGGCATTCCGCGAAGAGCTGGAACAGCACGGCCGCGATTTCGTCGGCCGGCCCAGCCCGCTCTACTTCGCCGAGCGGCTGACCGAGGAGCTCGGCGGCGCGAAGATCTACTTCAAGCGCGACGAGCTGAACCACACGGGCGCGCACAAGATCAACAACACCCTGGGGCAGATCCTGCTCGCCAAGCGCATGGGCAAGACCCGCATCATCGCGGAGACGGGCGCGGGCCAGCACGGCGTGGCGACGGCGACGGTGTGCGCGCGCTTCAACCTGCCGTGCGTGGTCTACATGGGCGCGCACGACATGGAGCGCCAGGCCGCGAACGTGGTGCGCATGCGCCTGCTGGGCGCGGAGGTGCGCCCCGTCCACGGCGGCACGGGCACGCTCAAGGACGCGATGAACGAGGCCCTGCGCGACTGGGTCGCGAACGTCGAGGACACCTTCTACATCATCGGCACGGTCGCCGGGCCGCACCCCTATCCCGCGCTGGTGCGCGACTTCCAGAGCGTCATCGGGGAAGAGGTGCGCGAGCAGGTGAAGGAACGCGAGGGCAAGCTGCCAGACAGCCTGTGCGCCTGCATCGGCGGCGGCTCCAACGCGCTGGGGCTCTTTCACCCCTTCCTGGACGAGGGAGACGTGCGCCTCTTCGGCGTCGAGGCCGCGGGCCACGGCATCGAGACGGGCGAGCACGCCGCCAGCCTCAACGGCGGCCGCCCCGGCGTGCTGCACGGCAACCGCACCTACCTGTTGCAGACCGACGACGGCCAGATCCTGGACGCCTACTCCATCTCCGCGGGGCTGGACTATCCGGGCATCGGGCCGGAGCACGCCTGGCTGAACGACACGGGGCGCGTGGAATACCTCTCCGCCACGGACCGGGAAGCGCTGGACGCCTTCCAGCTGTGCAGCCGGCTGGAGGGGATCATTCCGGCCCTGGAACCGGCGCACGCGCTCGCCAAGGTGCGCGAGCTGGCGCCGACGCTGCCGCGCGAGCACGTGATGGTGATGAACCTGTGCGGCCGCGGCGACAAGGACATCACCACGGTCGCCAAGCAGCTGGGGTTTGATCTGTGACATCCACGCCCACCACCGCCGCCGACATCGACGCCCGCCGCCGCGAGGTTCCGGCCGACGAGCGCGCGCCGGACTCCGGGCGCATCCGCGCGCGCTTCGAGGCGCTCCAGCGCGAAGGACGCGGCGGCCTGGTCACCTTCACGATGGCCGGCGACCCCGACCCGGAGACGGGCGCGGAGATCCTGGCTGGCTTGCCCGAGGCGGGCGCCGACCTGATCGAGCTGGGCATGCCCTTCTCCGATCCCATGGCGGACGGCCCGGCCATTCAGGAAGCCGGGCAGCGCGCCCTGCGCGCGGGCATGACGCTGGCGAAGACGCTGGAGCAGGTGCGCCGCTTCCGCGCCAGGGACGCCGAGACGCCGCTGGTGCTGATGGGCTACTTCAACCCCATCTACAGCTACGGCCCGCAGCGCTTTCTGGACGACGCCAAGGCCGCCGGGGTGGACGGGCTGATCGTCGTGGACCTGCCGCCGGAAACCGACGACGAGCTGTGCGGTCCCGCGCTTCGGACCGGCGTCAACTTCATCCGCATGGCGACGCCGACGACGGACGAGCGCCGTCTGCCGGCCGTGCTGACCAACAGCGGCGGCTTCCTCTACTACGTCTCGATCGCGGGCATCACGGGCACGCGCTCGGCCGGCGACGCGGACATCGCTTCGGCTCTCGACCGGCTGCGCCGCCACACGGCCTTGCCCATCGCCGTCGGCTTCGGCATCAAGACGCCCGATCAGGCCGCAAGCGTGGCCGCGCGCGCCGACGCCGCGGTCGTGGGCTCGGCGCTGGTCAAGACCGTGGAGGACAACCTGGACGCGCAGGGCCGCGCCACCGCCGGCTGCAGCGGGGCCGTGCTCGCGCGCGTGCGCGAGCTGGCCGCCGGCGTGCGCGGCGCCCGCAGCGGAGGAGCGGCATGAGCTGGATCTCCAACTACGTCCGCCCGAAGTTCCGCGCCCTCGTCACGCGCTCGGACATCCCGGAGAACCTCTGGGAGAAGTGCGATTCGTGCGGGCAGATGATCTTCCACCGCGATCTCGCCAACAATCTGCGCGTGTGCACGCACTGCGGCCACCACATGCGCATCGGCGCGCGCAAGCGCCTGGAGCTGCTGTTCGACGACGGCGAGTACGTGGCCGAGCCGCTGCCGGAGACGGTGACGGACCCGCTGCGCTTCCGCGACCGCAAGCGCTACTCGGAGCGCCTGCGCGAATCGCGCAACAAGACGGAGGAAAGCGAGGCCATCATCGTCGCCCACGGGACGGTGAACGGCTATCCGCTGGTGGTGGCGGCCTTCAACTTCGCCTTCATGGGCGGCTCGATGGGCGTGGCCGTGGGCGAGTCCCTGGTCATGGCCGCGCGCCTGGCGGTGGACAAGGGCGCGCCGCTGCTCGCCATCCCGGCCTCCGGCGGCGCGCGCATGCAGGAGGGCATCCTCTCCCTCATGCAGATGCCCAGGACGACCATCGCGGTGGACATGGTGAAGGAAGCCGGCCTGCCTTACCTCGTGCTGCTCACCGATCCCACCACGGGCGGCGTCACCGCCTCCTTCGCCATGCTGGGCGACATCAACCTCGCCGAGCCCGGCGCCACGATCGGCTTCGCCGGGGCGCGCGTGATCGAGGAAACCATCCGCCAGAAGCTGCCGGACGGCTTCCAGCGCGCCGAGTATCTGCGCGACCACGGCATGGTGGACATGGTGGTGGACCGGCGCGAGATGGGCGCGACGCTCGGCCAGCTCATCGACCTCTTCCAGCGCCGCGAGCCGCGAAGCACGGTCATCCCGCTGGCGGAGGCGGCGGATGCCCTTCCCGAGAACCCGAGCCTGGACGAGACGGCGGCCGCCGGCGAGGAACGCCAGGCCGCGGAATAATCGGCCCCCGCGTTCCGCACCCCCGACAACCCGGAGACGCCGCGATGGCGCCCCAGGACACCCCGGCGGCCGGCACCGGCAGCGACCGCGTGCTACAGCGCCTGATGGCGCTGCACCCCAAGCTGATCGACCTCTCGCTGAAGCGCGTGCACACCCTGCTGGCGCGCCTGGGCCATCCCGAGCGCGCGCTGCCGCCGGTGATCCACGTCGCCGGCACGAACGGCAAGGGCTCGCTGATCGCCTTCCTGCGGGCGATGCTCTCGGCGGCGGGCTACCGCGTCCACGTCGCCACCTCGCCGCACCTCGTGTGGTTCCACGAGCGCATCCAGCTCGCCGGCCAGCCCATCGGCGAGCCGGACCTGCTGGCGCTGCTGGAGGAGGCCGAGCGCGCCAACGGCGGCGAGCCCATCACCTTCTTCGAGATCACGACCTGCGCCGCCTTCCTGGCCTTCGCGCGCACGCCGGCCGACGTGCTGCTGCTGGAAACCGGCCTGGGCGGGCGGCTGGACGCCACGAACGTGATCGAGCGGCCCGAGCTCACCGCGATCACGCCCATCGGCCTGGACCACATGGACTTCCTGGGCGGCGATCTGGCCACGATCGCGGGCGAGAAGGCCGGGATCATGAAGCCGGGCGTGCCCTGTGTCGCCGCGCCCCAGCCGGACGAGGCCGCGGCTGTCCTGCGCGCACGCGCCGAGGCCGTGGGCGCGCCGCTCGACCTCGGCGGCCGGGACTGGCACGCCGAGCCGGCTTCCGACGGCACGGCGTTCACCCATACCGGCCGCGACGGCAGCGCGCGCCGCTATCCCGCCCCGCGCCTCCTCGGCCCCTATCAGCTCGACAACGCGGCCCACGCCGTTGCCTGCACCGACCGGCTGGACCGCTACACGCTCCCCGACGCCGCCATCCGCGAGGGGCTGGCGAGCGCCACCTGGCCGGGCCGCATGCAGCGCCTGACCGAGGGCGCGCTCGCCGAACGCCTCCCGGAAAACTGGGAGCTGTGGCTGGACGGCGGGCACAACCCCGCCGCCGGGCGCGCGCTCGCCGCCGCGCTGGACCGCTGGCGCACGGGCGAGCCCGAGACGCCCATCCACGTCGTCGTGGGCATGATCACCTCCAAGGACCCGGCGGCCTTCATGGCGCCCTTCGCCGACCGCGCGGCCAGCGTCACGGCCGTTCCCGTGCCGGACGAGCCCAACAGCTTCGACGCCGCCACCCTGGCCGAGCGGGCGCGCGAGGCGGGGGCGGGGACCGTGACCGCCGCCGATTCGGTGCGCGCGGCGCTGGACCGTCTGGCCGCCAGCGGGGGCGAGCGGGCGCGCGTGCTGGTCTGCGGCTCGCTCTATCTGGCCGGGTCCGTGCTGCGCGAGAACGGCTGATCGCCCTCCCGCGTCTCTGACACATACCTTTTCATTGTGTGCGCCGCGCGCCCGGTTTAGGGGTGCGAACCGTCTTTTCCGAAAACCCGGGCGACAGGGAGGGCGCGGCCGTGGACGCATCCCTACTGATGGCCGTGGCGCTGGTGGTGGCCGCCGCGGTGGCGCTGGAGCTGCGTGTGTCCAGCGCCTTCCTGGAGATCATCGCGGGCATCGTCCTGGGTGCGCTGGTCGTCGACCTGCACGAGGTCACCTGGCTGGAGCTGCTGGCCGACCTGGGCATGATCGCGCTGATGTTCACCGCCGGGTTCGAGGTGGACATGCGCCGCCTGCGCTGGATGTGGCGCGGCTGCGTCGGCGTGGGCGTCTCGTCCTTCGTCGCGCCCTTCGTGGGTGTGTTCGCGCTGGCCTACTGGGTCGCGGGGCTGGCCCCGCTGCCCGCGGCGCTGGTGGGCGTGGCCATGTCCACGACCTCGCTGGCGCTCGTCTACCCGGCGCTGAAGGAGCGCGGGATGCTGCCCACGGCGCAGGGGCAGGGCATCCTCGCCTCGGCCACGGTGGTCGACGTCATCAGCATGGTCACGCTGGCCGCGCTGCTCGGCGACGCCGGGTGGGGCACCGCCATCATCGTGCTGGTGCTCGTGGGCACCTTCTTCGGCCTGCCGCGCGCCGGGGAGTGGGTGTTCAAGCGCTACAAGGGGTCGGTCGCCGAGCCGGAGCTGCGCTTCCTGCTGGTCGTGCTGATCGGGCTGGGTTTCACCGTGGAGAACGTCGGCGGCATCCACCCCGCGACCGTGGCCTTCGCGGTGGGCGTGGCGATGTCGCGCGTGGTGGTCGAGCACGAGGCCGTGGAGCAGAAGCTCAAGGGGCTGGTGTTCGGGCTGTTCGCGCCCGTGTTCTTCCTGCACGCGGGCACGCAGCTCGACGTGCGCGCCATCACGCCGGAGGTCCTGGTCGCGGCGGCGGCGCTGCTGGCGGTGGCGACGGCGCTGAAGTTCGTGGGCACGGCCTACCCGGCACGCAAGCTCATGGGCATCAACGCCCGCATGGCCGGGCTGATCTTCAACTACCGCCTGAGCTTCGGGATCGTCGCCGCCGGCACGGGGCTGGAAGCGGGCGTGCTCACCCAGGGCGACTACGCCGCCATCGTGCTGGCCGTGCTGACCAGCGCCATCCTGCCCGCGGTGCTGTTGCGCCATCGCCCGAGCGAGGTCCCGGCGGGGAGCGAGGGCGATCAGCGCGCCGTCACCTGGGCCGACCGGAGCGGCGAGCACACGCGCTAGACGGCCGGGTGGGCGGCGGAAATCGCCGCGTGTCCGTCGCCCACGCGCACGCGGGAGGTTTAACCGGCGTTTAGATCACGCCGCCGCCCGCCAAGACCGCACACGCCGAGCGCCCGCCCATGATCGTGCGCGACCGCCCGAGCATTCTCAGCCTCTTCTTCGTCATGCGCGGCTCGATCGTGCCCCAGATCGCGCCGCAGATCGTGGCGATCTTCGCGCTCGGCGCGGTCGTGACGGCGCTGCACGCGCGGTATCCCGAACACTTCCTGACGTTCAGCGCCGCGCCCTTCGGCCTGATCGGGCTGGCGCTGTCCATCTTCCTCGGCTTCCGCAACAACGCCTGCTACGACCGTTGGTGGGAGGCCCGCAAGCAGTGGGGCCAGCTCGTCATCGACACGCGCTCGCTCGCGCGCGAGGCGGGCACGCTGCTCGACACCAGCGGCGACGCCGGCCGCGCGGCCCAGGAACGCATGACGCGGCTGACCATCGCCTTCACCCACGCCCTGCGCCACCACCTGCGCGGCAGCGACCCGTGGGCCGAGATCGCGCCCTTTCTGGACCGCGACGACGTGCCCGCCCTGCGCGCCAGCCGCAACCTCCCCGACGCCATCCTGCGCCATCTTGGCGGGGAACTCAGCAACAGCCTGCGCCGCGGCCTGACCACGGACATCCTGGGGCGCGTGCTGGAGGAGCGGATTACGGCCTTGGCGGGCGTGCAGGGCGCGTGCGAGCGCATCCTGAACACGCCGCTGCCCTTCGCCTACACCCTGCTGCTCCACCGCACGGCCTATATGTACTGCCTGCTGCTGCCGTTCGGGCTGGTGGACACGCTTGGGCTGCTCACGCCCCTCGTGGCGGCGATCGTCGCCTACACCTTCTTCGGGCTGGACGCGCTCAGCGAGGAGCTGGAAAACCCCTTCGGCACCTCGCAGCACGACCTGGCGCTCAAGACGATGAGCCGCACGATCGAAATCAACCTGCGCGAGGCACTGGGGGAGGAAGACCTGCCCGACCCCGTCCGGCCGGCGGGCTACTACCTGCCCTGACTTTCACATTTAACCTTTTGCTTCAGATAAATGTTCGAATACAGAGATATTGCAATCGCGCATCTAGTGCAATCCATCGAGATCAACCTTGACGAGCTTCATCCATTTGTTGTTAATGTATATGCCTACAACCTTGTTATAAATTCTAAAGTAGGTGTAAGCGATGGCGAAGAAAAATAAGTTGACCAGACAGGAAGTATCTTTAATTAAGGCGATGATAAATACCGGATATTTTAACAATCAAGAGATATTGTCATTCTTCAGCTACCCCGAAAGAACCGTAAATCAAGGAAGAATAAGTCAAATTCAAGATGGAAAAATATATCACGATGTTTCTCCGGCGACGTACCAAGATTTAAAAAATTTTCTTGATAATTACAATAACTCTGGTAGATATAAGTTTCATCCAGAATCGAAAGAAGAGCTATTCCGAATTCTTCCGGAGGACGAGAATGACAATCACTATTTAAATATTGATGAAAGCGATATAATTGAATGTAAGAAGAGTTTTCAGTTGAACGCGTTTGACGAATACTCTAGAACGATTTGCGGAATGGCAAATAATAAAGGTGGGTATATCGTTTTCGGAGTGCAGGACAATGATTGGAAAATTGTAGGTCTAAAGGACAAAAAATTTTGGAAAGAAGACACAAAGAAGATAAATAATGCAATAAATAGTAGGGTTTCGCCATCTGTGTATTGGAAGCGTCTAAAGATTAATAGGGGTGGGGAGGATTTGGCAGTTCTGTATGTACAGGAAGCACCTATAAAACCAGTTATGATAAAAAAAGACGGACAAAAAATTTCCGAAGGTCAGATATATTATAGATATAGTGGTGAGAATAATCTTATACGTATTGCAGATCTGCAAAATATATTGCAAGAACGCGATAGACAAATCGAACAACGCTGGCATGACCTAATTCAGCGTGTAGGTAAGATTGGTGCAGAAAATGTCGGTATACTAAATACAGTTGATGGGATGGTCGAGGGTCCAGGCGGCTCTTTATATATTGATGAATCTTTGCTTGGAGAAATAAATTTCATTAGGCACGGTAGATTATCAGAAACAGAGGGAGCGCCGACACTTCGGATAGTAGGTGAAGTAGAGCCAGTAACAACGGTTTTGTCAGACACTGGTAAGGTAGAAATACAAAAGGATGTCATTCTTGAGACAGATATTTTAGAAGCGTTCATGAAGCAGTCAAATATCAAAACCCCAAAAGCTTATTTAAAGGCACTATCTCAAGTGCCCTCCTGGTGGGGACCTCTGTATTACTACGTATATTTATCTGGAATGACGCGGAAGCAAGCCGTTTCATTTTTAGAGAGCACAGACACAAGTTTCTCGTCTGCTCGAAACAAGAAAGTTCAAATATTAAAAAACACGGAGATGCCAAAGACGTACAAAATATCCGAGAAAATTAAGCCGATCCGCGACAAAATTATAAATAAAGATGAAATAGATTTAGGAAGTTTAGCCAAGGCGCGACAGCTTTTACATGCCCTGCAAAGCCTGAACCCAGATGAAGTAGATTTTCCTTACTGCCTTTCGCTGGTTCATAATGTGTACGAGAGTTATTATAGCGATGCGAAGTCAGAAATTCGCAAGACATTGGCCTTATTGGACTATTACGAATTTTCGCATGGTTTGTCTTAGATTGCTTGAATAGTAAGCCGGTTCCTTGTATGCGCTGCGCAATTGTTTGATTGCAACTGTTAGCCGATCATGAAGGCGATCGCCAGCAGCCCCAGCGCGACGCCCTGGCAGACGACGCGGTAGCGCATGAGCTTGTTGCCGTACTTGCGGTTCACCTCACCGCCGCGCGCCATGACGATGAGGCCCGAGAAGAGCACGCCCACCGTGATCAGGAGGGCGAGCACGAGCAGGATGGTGACCAGCGTGTTCATGGCCCTCTACCTAGCGTCGGCGGGTTCCCATGACCAGGGGCGGTGACGCCCTTATCGGCTCTCCGACCGGAAGGGCCGCGCCAGCAGGGCGTCGATCGTGTCGTCGAGCGCCGCGTCGTGGTTGACCACCGCGTCCACGCCCGCGGCGATGGGCATGTCCACGCCCGCGCGCTCGGCCAGCGCCGTAACGGCCTTGGCGGTGTGGATGCCCTCGGTGACGCTGCGCCGCGCCGCCAGCACGTCCGCCAGCGCGTGCCCTTCGCCCAGCGCGACCCCGAGCGTGTAGTTGCGCGAGGCGATGCCGGTGCAGGTCAGCGTCAGGTCGCCCAGGCCCGACAGCCCGCTCAGCGTTTCCGCGTGCGCGCCCCGGGCCACCGCCAGGCGGCCGATCTCCGCCAGCCCGCGCGTGATGAGCGCGGCGCGTGCGTTCTCGCCCAGCCCGCGTCCGGCGACGATGCCCGCCGCGATGGCGACGACGTTCTTCACCGCGCCGCCGATCTGGGCGCCAACCACGTCCGTGCTGGCGTAGAGCCGGAAGGCGCGGCTGCCCAGCGTCTCCACCAGCGCCGCCGCGCCCTCGGTGTCCTCGGCGGCGAGCGTGGCGGCGGCGGGCAGCCCGCGCGCGACCTCGCCCGCGAAGGTGGGGCCGGAGAGCACGGCCGCCGGCCGGCCGGGCAGCGCCTCGGCGAGCACGGCGCTCATCAGCGCGCTGCTGCCGCGTTCCAGGCCCTTGGCCGCGATCACCGCCGGCACCTCCGCGCCCGTCACGGGATGCAGCCGCTCGGCGATCGTGCGCAGGTGCTGCGCCGGGGTGGCGAGCACCAGCACGTCGCCCGCCTCGGCGGCGTGGGTGAGGTCGGCGGTGGGCCGGATCGCCGGGTCCAGCGGGATGCCCGGCAGGTAGTGGCGGTTTTCCTGATGCACCGCCAGTGTCTCCGCCACCTCGGGATTGTGCGCCCAGAGCGTGACCTCGCAGCCCGCCCGGCGCGCCGCCTGCGCCAGTGCCGTGCCCCAGGCGCCGGCGCCGATGATGCTCACGCGCTCCATGCCGCGGCTCCCTTTTCGACGTCCGCGGGACTCATCTCCGTTAACGGCCAGCGCGGGCGGGCGCGCGCGTCCAGGCCGTCGGTGCAGCCCAGGCGCAGGCGCTCCACGCCCGCCCAGCCGATCATGGCGGCGTTGTCGGAACACAGGCCCAGCGGCGGCGCCACCAGCCGCGTTCCGCGCGCGCCCGCCAGATCTTCGAGGCGCGCGCGCAGCGCCGCGTTGGCCGCCACACCGCCGGCGACCACCAGCGGCCCCGGCACGCCGTGGTCGCGGGCGAAGGCGTCCAGCGCGTTGGCGCAGCGGTCCGCAAGCACGTCCGCCACCGCCGCCTGGAAGGCGGCGGCGAGGTCGCCGACCGTGCGTTCGTCCAGGGTGTCCAGGCGCTCGACGGTGTGGCGCACCGCCGTCTTCAGCCCGGAAAACGACATGCGGCAGCCCTCGCGCCCCAGCATCGGCCGCGGCAGCGGGAAGCGCGCCGGATCGCCGTCCACCGCTGCGCGCTCCAGCGCCGGGCCGCCGGGGTAGCCCAGGCCGAGCAGCTTGGCCGTCTTGTCGAAGGCTTCGCCCACGGCGTCGTCCACCGTGCCGCCGTAGACGGTGTAGCGGCCCACGCCGCCGACGGCGACGAGCTGGCAGTGCCCGCCGGAAACCAGCAACAGGAGGTAGGGGAAGGGCAGGTCGTCCGTCAGCCGCGCCGTCAGCGCGTGCGCCTCCAGGTGGTTCACCGCCATCAGCGGCAGATCGCGCGCGGCGGCGATGGCCTTGCCCGTCATCAGCCCCACGAACAGCCCGCCGATGAGGCCGGGGCCGGCGGTGGCGGCGACGCCGTCCAGCTCGCCGTAGCCGAGGCCCGCATCGTCCATGGCGCGCGCGATCAGCGAATCCAGGTATTCCAGGTGGGCGCGCGCCGCGACCTCGGGCACGACGCCGCCGAACGGCCGGTGCTCGTCGAGCTGCGACACCACCAGGTTGCTCAACAGCCGGCGCTCGCCGTCGACGACGGCGGCGGCGGTTTCGTCGCAGGAGGTCTCGATCCCGAGGACGCGCATCCCGGCGATCCGTGCGGTGGCTTGCTCTCGCTCCGCGCCGGTTCTACACCACGCACATGACAGCGGCCACACCCCCGCTCCGCCTGGGCAGCCGCGGCAGTCCCCTGGCGCTGCGGCAGGCGGAGATCGTGCGCGCGCGCCTGCAAGCCGCCAACCCGGCGCTCGCGGCGCCCGACGCCGTCGAGATCGTCCCCGTCAAGACCACGGGCGACGTGGAGACCAAGCGACGCCTCGCCGAGATCGGCGGCAAGGGCCTCTTCACCAAGGAGCTGGAGGACGCCCTGCTGGACGGGCGCATCGACGCCGCCGTCCATTCGCTGAAGGACGTTCCGACCTGGCTGCCGGACGGCTTGAGCCTCGCCGCCGTGCCCGAGCGCGCCGACCCGCGCGATGCCTGGTTCTCGCCGAAAAGCGCCACGATCGCCGGGTTGCCGGAGGGCGCGCGCGTGGGCACCGCCAGCCTGCGCCGCCAGGCCCAGATCCTGGCGCTGCGCCCGGACGTCCGCGTCGTCACCTTCCGCGGCAACCTTCAGACCCGCCTGCGCAAGCTGGCCGACGGCGAGGCCGACGCCACGCTGCTCGCCCACGCCGGGCTGGCGCGCATGGACATGGCGGACCGGGCGACGGCGGTGCTCGACCCCGCCGAAATGCTGCCGGGCGTCGCCCAGGGTGCGCTGGCGCTGGAAACGCGCGCCGCCGACACGCGAACGCGCGAGATGGTGTCCGCGATCGACGATCCCGCCGTGGCCCGCTGCGTCCACGCCGAACGCGCCTGCCTGGACGTGCTGGACGGCTCCTGCCAGACGCCCATCGGCGTGCTGGTCGAACCGCTTGCGGGCGAGCGGGTGTATGTGCGCGCCCTGGTTGCCTGGCCGGACGGCAGCGAGTGCTGGGCCACCGAGCGTACGGGGCCGGTCGCGGACGCCGGGGCGCTCGCCCGCGACGCCGGGCACGAGCTGCGCCGGCGCGCCGGGGACGACTTCTTCGCCCGGCTGGCGGAGATGATCTGACCCATGCATGTGCTGGTCACGCGCCCGCAAGCGGACGCCGAGGACCTGCTCACCGATCTGCACGCGCACGGCCATACGGCCGTCCTCGCGCCCATGCTGGAGGTCCACGTAACCGCGCGCACGGCCCCGGATGTGCGCGGCGTGCAGGCGCTGCTCTTCACCTCCGCCAATGGCGTGCGCGCGTTCACCAGCGTTTCGGACCGGCGCGATCTGCCCGTTTTCGCGGTGGGGAAAGCCACGGCCGAGGCGGCGCGGGGGCGCGGGTTTCAGCATGTCGAGGCGGCGGGCGGCGATGCAGCCTCCTTGGCCGCGCACGTGCGCGCACGCCTGACCCCGGCGGAGGGGGCGCTGTATCATGCCGCCGGCACGGTGACGCGCGGGGCGCTGGCGGAAACCCTGCGCGACGCCGGTTTCACGGTGCACCGCGAAGCCCTCTACGATTGTGTGCCGGTGACGGACCTGCCCGCGGACGCACACGCCGCGCTGGCGAACGGCACGCTCGACGGGGTGCTGTTTTTCTCTCCCCGTACGGCGGACACCTTTGTTAGCGTCGTGCGGTCGGCGGACCTTGGCGCGGCCTGCCGGCGCCTGCACGCCGTGTGCCTGTCGCCCGCGGTGGCGGAGCGTGTTCGGGCCCTGACCTGGGCCGGCGTGCACCTCGCCGCCCGGCCGGAACGCACCGCACTGCTGGCCGTCCTCTCCGGCCTTGGCGATGGAGAGGCCGCGGCCCCATCCAGGGAGGCGGACCGACACGCATGACCCAGGACCGGGATCCCAGTCAGGACCCGCCGCAGCCGGGGGACGGCGATCACGAGTCCCACGGCGGGCACGACGACGGCGCCAACGCCGCCCAGACGGTCATCGCCCGCTTCGGCGGCATCCGCCCCATGGCGACCAAGCTCGGCGTCGCGGTGTCCACGGTGCAGGGCTGGAAGAACCGCGGCGCCATCCCGCTGTCCCGCCACGACGAGATCCTGGACGCCGCTGCGCACCACGGCATCGAGCTGGATCCCGAGCTGCTGGAAGCCAGCCGGGACACCGCCGCGGAGCACGCCGAGGCAGAGAGCGCGGAGCCCGAGCCCACGCCCAGCTTCGGTCCCACCGCCGAAACCGAGCCCGAGCCGGCGGCCGCGCACCCGGACGAGTTCATCGACCCGGAAACCGGCCAGCCCGAGACCGAGGAAGAGCTGCAGGCGGTGCGCTCCGCCGCGGCTGCCGCCGCCGCCAGCGCCGCCGAGATTCCGGACGGCGAGGAGGCCGGCCCGGCGACCCCCGCGCCGCCACCGCCGCAACCGCGCCCCGTCGGCTGGGTGCCCGGCATGCTGCTGGGCGCGGCCATCGTCATTGTGGTCGCCGGCGGCACGATCGTGCTGCGCGACACCTGGCTGCCGCTGGTCACGGGCCAGGGCGACGCGGCGCCCTCGGGCGCGGCCAAGCAGCTCGCCGAGCTGCAGCAGCGCGTGGACCGCGTCGACACCGTCATCGACCGGGCCGAGGGCCTGCGCGGGGAGTTCACGGACCTCCAGCAGCAGGTGCAGGAGCGCGTCGGCAAGCTCGACCAGCAGGTTCAGGACCTGGCCGGGCGCGAGGTGGTTTCGCCGTCGCGCGTCGAGGAGCTGAGCCAGCGCGTCGAAAGCGCCACCGACGAGGCGGGCGAACTGGCGAGCCGCCTGGACAACGCCACCACGCGCCTGGAAACGGCCGTTGGGCGCATCGATTCCCTCGCCGAGCGCGTCGACACCCTCTCCGGGCGGGTCCAGACGGTGGAAAACCAGGCCGCGGACACCGAATCCGTGCAGAAGCTGAGCAGCCGCGTCGCGGCCGTGGACGAGCAGCTGGCCGGGATGGAAACGCTGCGCCAGCGCATGGAGAACCGCGCCAACGTCGAGGAGGTTGCGCGCACGGCCGCGGCGTCGCAGGTGGCCCGTATCATGGTCGTCACCGAGCTGCGCGACGCCCTGCGCTTCAAGGCGCCCTTCGAGGCCGAGTTGCAGGCGGCGCGCGACGTCCTGCCCGCCGATGCTCCGGCGCAGGCGCAGCTGGAAAAGCTGGCCGACCGGGCCGGTGAGGGCATCCCCACGCGGGAGCAGCTGGCGGCGCGCTACAACGACGCCGCACGCGACGCCGTCGGCGCCGCGGCCTCCGGCGAGGACGGGGGGCTGCTCGGCGGTGTGCTGCGGCGGCTGAACAACGTCATCAGCGTGCGCCCGGTCGAGCCCGACGCGGGCGGCAGCGGCCCCACGGGCATCCTGGCGCGGGCGCAGGCGCAGCTCGAAGCCGGAGACCTCGAGGGCGCCGTGACGGCGCTGGAAAAACTCTCGGGCAAGCCCGCCGAGGCGATGGCGCCGTGGCTGGCCGATGCCCGGGCGCGCGTGGCCGCCAACGAGGCCGTGGCCGCGCTCGGCGGCTGGTTGCAGACGAACGCCCGCGCCCTCCAGCAGGCCACGAGCGCCAAACAGGCGGACGGCCAGGGGAGCGGCGGCTAAACCATGATCCGCGGGCTGATCTTCTTCCTCAAACTCGCCGTCCTGGTCGCGGTCGCCGTCTGGCTGGCGGACCAGCCGGGCGAGGCGGTCGTCACCTGGCAGGGCTACCGGCTGGAAACCTCGTTCGGCATCCTGCTGCTGATCGTCGCCGCCGTCGCGGTGATCGCGGCGCTGACCTACCGCTTCTGGGGCGGGCTGCTGCGCGTGCCCGGCAACATCGGGCAGTTCTGGCGCAACCGGCGCCGCCAGCACGGCTACCGCGCGCTCACCCAGGGCATGGTCGCCGTCGCCGCCGGGGAGCCGCAGGAGGCGCGGCGCTTCGCCCGCAAGGCGGACGACCTCTTGGACGATCCGCCGCTGACGATGCTGCTCTCCGCGCAGGCGGCGCAACTCAACGGCGACGAGGAAGCCGCGGCGCGCTACTTCACCGCCATGCTGGAGGACCCGGAGACGCGCTTCCTGGGGTTGCGCGGGCTGCTGCGGCAGGCGCAGCACGAGGGCAACTGGCAGGCGGCGCTGCAGTACGCGCGCCAAGCCTACGACATCCGCCCGGAAACGCCGTGGGTCCTGTGGGCGCTGTTCGATCTGGCCTTCAAGCTGGGTGAAACCGACACCGCCCTGGATGCGCTGCGCGATCTGCACCGGCACGACCAGCTCACCCGCGCCGAAACCTCGCGCCGGCGCGGCGTGGTGCTCACCGAGCGCGCCCGCCGGCATCTGGCCGAGGGCAACCGCGAGGCGGCGGACCACGAGTCGCGCGAGGCCGTGAAGGAGGCGCCGGAGCTGCCGCCCGCCGCCGCGATCCGGGCGCGGGTGCAACTGGACGGCGACGACCCGCGCGGCGCCGCCAAGACGATCGAGCGCGCCTGGGCCGAGCATCCGCATCCGGATCTGGTCGATCTCTACCTGGAGGCGAAGCCGAGCCAGGACGCGCAGCAGCGCTACCAGACGGTGCGCCGGCTGGCCGACCGCAACGCGGGCCACCGCGAAAGCGAACTGGCGCTGGGCAGGCTGGCGCTGGAAGCCGGGCTCTGGGACAAGGCGCGCACCCATCTGGGCCGCGCGGCCGGCGAGCGCGCCAGCGAGGGCATCTGCCGCCTGATGGCGGAGCTGGAGGAGCGTCAGCACGACGACCGCGAGGCCGCGCGCCAGTGGCTGCGCCGCGCCGCCGACGCGCCCGCCGACCCGGCCTGGGTGTGCACCCACTGCGGCACCGTTGCGCACCAGTGGTACGGGCAGTGCCCGCAGTGCGACACCTTCGACAGCTTCGCTTGGCAGAGTCCGCCGGAAATCCACGCCGGCCCGGTTCAGGCGATCGAGACCGGCGCCCCGGACGAGCGCGCGCGCCTCGCCGTGCAGGCGGGGCGCGGCGGCGACGGCGACGCGGGTGCAAATGCCGAGGAAAGCGCCGTCGAGCGTTGACGCTGTGGCGGGCGGACATTAGGTTTGCCGCGCATTCGACGGCGCGCCGGTGCCGCGGTAGCTCAGTTGGTAGAGCAACGCATTCGTAATGCGTAGGTCGGCGGTTCGAGTCCGTCCCGCGGCACCACTGTTTCTTTCCGCTCCGTCCAACAGGTCCCCACCAACGGGCTTGAAATTTTCGGATTCCGGCATGCGTCGCTGTTCGGGTGGGCGGCCTTGCCGGTGCGACGATCCAGCCGCAGCCTGCCGGGCGCGCGCCGCTCATCGGAAAGCGAATTGCCGCCGGGGCGGGCACGCACGCTCGCGGGTTTGCGGCGCGTCAGCGTCCCCGGTTCAACTCGTGGGACTCCGGGCCCTCCTGAGGCGTCCGCGCCCGGGAGCTGCCGCCGTCGAGCGAGTCGATGATCCGTGAGATCACACCGTCGCCGCCGCTCCCGGTTTCCGCGCGCGTGCTCTCGCCCTCGGGCTTGTCCGCGACACGGGGCGTGCGGCCGGGCAGGGGCTTTTCGGGGACGCCGCGCAGGGCCTGCCGCGTCACCTGGCGCCAGATCGCGGCGGGCAGGCCGCTGCCGGTGACGCCGTCCATGGGCCGGCCGTCGTCGTTGCCCAGCCACACGCCGGTGACCAGTTCCGCGGTGAAACCGACGAACCAGGCGTCGCGCGCGTTCTGGCTCGTGCCAGTCTTGCCGCCGGCGGGGCGGCCCGGATCGGCGCCCGTCCCAGTCCCCCAGACGATGTCGGCGCGCAGCAGGTCCGTCATGCGGCGCACGTGCGGTTCGGCCACGAGGCGGCTTCCCGGGCGGTCGGGGTGCTCGTAGAGCACCTCGCCGTCGTCGGCGGTGATGCGCTGAACGCCGTAGGGCTGTGCGTCGCGGCCCCGGTTGGCGAAAACGGCGTAGGCACCGGTCAGGTGGAGCAGCGACACCTCCGAGGTGCCGAGCGCGAGGCTCGGATGCGGCTGCAGCTCGCTGGTGATGCCCAGGCGGTGGGCCGCGCGCACCACCGTCTCGGCGCCGACCCGCGCGATCAGTTTTGCGGCCACGGAATTGATGGAGCGCGCGAAGGCTTCGCGCAGCGTCACCTCGCCGCGGTAGGTGTCGTCGTAGTTCTCCGGCGACCAGCCGTTCACGGTGACGGGTTCGTCGACCATCCTCGTGTCGGGCGTCATCCCGTCCTCGACCGCGGCGAGGTAGACGAAGGGCTTGAAGGTGGAGGCCGGCTGCCGCCGCGCCTGCGTGGCGCGGTTGTAGGGGGTTTCCGCGTAGCCGCTGCCGCCCACCAACGCGCGCACGGCCCCGTCCGGCGTCATGCTGACCACCGCGCCCTGGCCCGCGTCGGCCGCGCGGCCCTCTTCGGCCAAGGTGTCCGAGAGCGTGCGCTGAGTGACGCGCTGGAGGTCCGGGTCCAGCGTGGTGTGTACGGTGATGTCCCGGCGCGGCGTGCCGATGCGCCCGCGCACGCGCTTCATGGCCCAGTCGGTGAAATAGCGCCCGCTGGTGCTGACCGCGGCGTGGCCGCGCCGGCGTTCGCGCGCCGCGCGCTCGGCCCGCGCGTCGGAAATGAACCCGGCGGCGACCATGTCGTTCAGCACGGTTTCGGTGCGCGCGTGCGCGGCGTCGGGATGGTGGCGCGGGTTGAGGTCCGAGGGCGCCTTGAGCATCCC
Source organism: Limimonas halophila (assembly GCF_900100655.1). Classification (NCBI taxonomy): domain Bacteria; kingdom Pseudomonadati; phylum Pseudomonadota; class Alphaproteobacteria; order Rhodospirillales; family Rhodovibrionaceae; genus Limimonas; species Limimonas halophila. The sequence continues at coordinate 97,660 of NZ_FNCE01000008.1, read as the reverse complement.
CGCCAGCATGGCGGACTCGTAGAGGGTGAGCTCGCGCGCGGATTTGCCGAAGTAGCGCTGCGCCGCCGCGTCCACGCCGTAGACGCCCGCGCCCAGATACACGCGGTTCAAGTACAGTTCCAGGATCTCGTCCTTGGAGAAGGTGCGCTCCAGCCAGACCGCCAGGATCAGCTCCTGCACCTTGCGCTTCAGCGTCTGCGCCGGGGAGAGGAAGAGGTTCTTGGCGAGCTGCTGCGTGATCGTGGAGCCGCCCTGGACGACGTCCCAGGCGCGCAGATTGACCCAGCTTGCCCGCAGCAGGCCCAGCGGGTCGACGCCGTGGTGGTCGTAGAAGCGCCGGTCCTCCACCGCCATGACGGCGCGCGGCAGGCTTGGCGGCAGGGCGTCCAGCTCCACGCGCCCGCCGTAGGCGTTGCCGTAGGTCGCCAGCACGCTGCCGTCGCGCGCGCGGAAGGTGACGGTGGGCTCGCGCGTCTCCGCCATGGCGCGCTCGACGTCGGGCAGGTCGTGGGCGTAGTAGGCGACCAGCGCGGCCAGTGCGACCAGCCCCCAGACCCCGAGCACGAACGCCCACTTCGCCAGGCGCAGCAGCGGCCGGCGTTTGTGCGGGCCGGACCCGGTCGTCGCGCGGTCCTCTTGCTTCCTCCTGCGGCGCGCCATTGCCCGTGAGCAGCCCCCGCGTGCCCGGATCGCTTCCAGTTCGGGTTTGCGAACAAAACCTGCCGAAAGCGCCCCGTCTCTGTGTTGGACGGGTCAATTTCACGGCCAAGGTGGTGCCACCTCGGGCGGATTTGACCGAGCATGCGGTTTATCATTCACACGCGCCAGCGCGCTACGCCGCGATCTTCACAAGTGGGGACGCGGTGACGTCGGGGCGGGACGCGGTTACGCGAGGGCGGCAGCGTCCGGCTTCGGGTCCAGGGAAAAGAAGCTTTGCGCCACCGGCGCGCGGCGGCGAATGGGGTCGTTGGCGGCATCCGTGTGCCGCCGGTCCAGGCGGACGGGCGCGGAGACGGACATCACCTGCGCCACCCCGCGAACCTCGTGCCAGACGGGCAGGGCACAGACCTCGATCTCGTCGACGGCGCCGCTGGCGCGTTCGTGGCGCCGGACCATGCGCAGGCCCGCGGAATCGCGCGCCGCGCGCAGGATCGCCGCGGCGAAGTCGCGTCCGTCCTCCCCGCCGAGCACGCGGGCGCACGCGCGCCCCGTGGGATCGAAGCCCCAGCGCCGCGTGATGCCCGTGCCCACCAGCCGGAACGCAACATCCTCGGCCGTATCGCCGACATCGTAGACGATCATCTGCGGCAGCAGCCGCGGCATGTCCACGGGGTCCAGCCGGCTGCGGGCGGCCACGCGGCAGCCCGCGGTGCGGCACGCCGACCAGTGATCCAGAAACGCTTGGCACGGATGTGTGGTGAACATCGGCATCAGCGCGCCCTGATTGCGTGGCGTGGACGGCTATCAGACGTCGCTTGCGATGTCCAAAAGTTTAATGATGGATGTTTTGTGTCGCCATTCCCCGGACGGCCGATCCCGGGCGGGCGATGCCACCCGGGGCCGTCCCGGCCGGCGGCTGGGATCAGTTGCCGAAGAGCTTGTCGATGGCGTCTTTGGCCTTGTCAGCGGGCGAACTGGAGCCGCCGTTCTGCTGCTGCTCCCCGTCCTCCGTGTCGTCGCCGCCGGTGTCCCCGCCGCCGGTGAGGCCCTTGAGCGCCTCGCCGACGCCGCCGCCGGAGCGCATGCGCTTGAGCGTCTCTTCGGCCTGCTGCTTGACCTTGCCGGGGTCCTGCACGGCCGACTTGATGGCGCTTTCCAGGTCCGGCTTGTAGCTCAGGTCGTGCCAGGGGCCGGAGACGACGACGGGCACGGCGATGCCGGACCTGTCCGTCTCGCCGCCCTGGCCTTTCGTGGAGGCGACCGCCTTGGGCGTGATGCGGTAGTCCACGGTGCGCTTGAGGATGTTCGAGGTGCCCTCGCCGCGCACCCGCAGCAGCGGGTTGAGCAGCAGGAGGTCGTCGTTCTTCAGCACGCCGTCGGTGATCGTGAAGGTGCCGGCCAGCTCGGCGAAGTCCGTCTTCTGCGTTCCCCCGCCGCCGGTGAAGGCGGTCTTCACGTTGCGCACCATCTGCGCGAGGTTGATGCCCCGGATGGCGCCGTTTTCGAACGCGATCGCGCCCTTGCCGTCGAGGTTGGCGATCATCGCCTTCTGCGAGCGGCCCTCGGCCTGCACGTCGTAGGAGATCGTGCCCGTGCCCTCCAGGCGGTCGAAGCCCGCGGAGTCCTTCAGCAGGGGCCGCGCCGCGACGCCCTTCATCGCCATGCTGCTGGCGAAGCTCGGCACGTCGGTGCGCGCGTTGACCACGACCTGCCCGCTGCCCGAGCCGTCGTAGAGTTCGAGCTGCTTGAGATCGAGCTGCAGGCGGCTGTCGCGCACGCCCAGCGCCAGCGCGCTGCGGCCGACCTGGATGTCGCGCGCCTTCAGCGCCTCGGCGCTCACCTCGACGTCGGCGTTCAGCGTCGACAGGGCCGAGAAATCGATGGGCTCGTCGGACCAATCGGCCGGCGCGCCGCCGTCGTCGGCGCCGTCGGCCTGCTGCTCGCCGTCCTTCGTCGGCGGCGGCATGTAGGGCGTGACGTCCAGTTCGGCGAAGGCGAGGTTGCCCGTCAGGAAGGGCTTGGCGCCGCTGAGGTCCACGCCCACGGAGCCGTCGCCCTGCATCGCGTCCAGGCGCAGCTCCTTGGCCGTGAAGGCGTACTGCTGGCCCGTCGCGTCCACCGTGCCGGCGAGGCGGAAGGTTTCCAGCGCGTCCTCGCGCGCGGGCACGGGGTTGCCCGTCCAGGCCGCCAGCGCCTTCACCGAGGGGATCTTCAGATCGACGTCCCCGGCGATCTTGCGCGGTTGCGCGTTCGTGACCGTGCCGTCGTAGGCCAGCGTGATGTGCTTGGAGTCCACGTCCAGCGCCACGTCGGTCGGCTCGCCGGTCATCAGCCCGCGCGGCGCGCCGGTTTCCAGCGTCAGCTCGACGGGTTCGCCGCGCCAGGTGAGCGCGCCGTCGGCGCTGAACGGGGCGTCCAGGGTCTTCAGGTCCAGCGCGAGGTTGACCTTCTCGAGCGTCTGCGTGGTGCCCGCCGCCATGTCGGTGTAGGTCACCGTGCCGTCGACGAGGCGCACGTCCCGCAGGCTGAGGTCGCCCATGGGCGCGCCGCCCTCGTCGGCCGGCGCCTGCTCGCCGCCGGCGCCCGTGTCGGCGGGCGCGGCCTCGCCGAAGGCCCAGTTGGGCTCGCCCTCGGGGCTCACGGCCAGATGGATCACCGGCTTCTCCAGCACGAACTGCTCGACGTCGAGCGCGCCCTGCAGCAGCGACCATGGGTTCACCCGCACCTTGAGCGATTGCAGCTCCGCCATGGTGTCGCGCTCGGCCCAGGCCGCGTTGGCAAAGCTCACCCCGCCGACCGTCAGCTGCGTGCGCGGCAGCAGGGAAAGGCCGATGTCCCCGGCGATCGTCAGCTGCCGCCCGGTCGCAGCCTCGACGCGCTTGGCGATCTGATTCTTGTAGGTGTCGACGGGGATGACGAAGGGGGCGATCGCGAGCACCGCGATCACGGCGACCACGACGATCGCCAGCAGGATCAGGAAGCGCTTCATGAAGGTCGAATCCGTTCGGTGGGGCGCCGTGCGGCGGCCTTTTCGGTTCAAAGGCCACCGTCGCCCAAACCCGCGGCCGGATCAATGGGCGCCGGGCGCGGCCCCTGCGGGATGCGCGTGTTCGGGGTGTGAGCGCGCGCACAGCGCGGGCCGGACTGGTTGGGAAAACTGTGGCCCCAGTCACTCAGCCCGAAGCCCGGAGGATGCCATGGCGACCACGCCCCGCACGCTGCTGCTCGTCGACCCGGACGCCGGCCGCCGCTCGGCCCTGGCCGCCACGCTGCGCCTGCACGAGGAGTTTGCCGTCACCGAGGCCGGCGACCTCGCCGAGGCCGAGGCCCTGGCGGCCGGGCACCCGTTCGACGCCGTGCTGCTCGACGCCGGGGACGCCGCGCCGGCCGACGGCGTGGCCGTGCTGCGCCGCGGCGGGCTGGACGCCGTGATCGTGGCGCTCGCGGACGTGCCCGCCCCGGAGACGGTCGAAGCGGCGCTGGATGCCGGCGCCCTGGACTGCGTCGACCGCGCGGCAACGGGTGTGCCGGTCCTGGTCGCGCGCCTGCGCGCCCACCTGCGCGCCCACGACCGGCGCAGCGACGCCCCCGTGACCGTGGGCCCGGTGCAGCTGCGGCCCTGGCCGCGCCTGCTGGTGAACGTGGAAACCGGGCGCCGCGTGCAGCTCACGGAAAAGGAGATGGGGCTGCTGCGGATCCTCTTCCGGGCCGGGCAGACGGCCGTGACCCGGCGCGACCTGCTGGACGCGGTGTGGCACGCGCACCCGGCCGTGGAGACGCACACCGTGGAAACGCACGTCTACCGGCTGCGCCAGAAGCTCGCGGCGGCGGCGGACGGTCGCGTGCGCATTGAAACGGCGGGCGGCGGCTACCGCCTGGCGGTCGACTCCGCGCCCGTGCCGGCGTCCGCCGCATGACCGCCCGCCAGGCCCCGCCGGCGGGCGGGGCGGCTCGGGGGCGCGCGCCGTCCGGCCGGGTCCGCGTCGCGTCCGGTCGGACGCCCGGCCGGCCATGCGGGCTACGGCACACGGCTGAAATTCGATGGCGAAACCCGGCTAAGTCGTTGCTGCGGCGCAAAAGTTTTGTATTAGATATTCCTTGTTCCAAATCCCCCGTTCGGCTAGTCTCCCGTTGTGCCTCAAAAGGTAAGGGCCTGCCAGGAAGCGGCGGGTTGGTTGAACCGCCCCGCCGCCGGCCGTGCACCGTGGCCAAGAGGGCTTGTGCGCACGAGACTGGGCGGGGCTGCGCATGAGCCCGAGATATGAGCGGACTTCCGTTGAAAGACTGCGAACTGGCCCAGCGCCTTCTGCACGGTCAGTCGCTCGACGAGATTGCGGCGGTGGACGGCGTCTCCGCGTCGTGCATGCGCGAGCGCGTGGCCGGCCTGCTGGACCGCCTGCGCGCCACGCCCGCTCCCGCCGTCCGCCGCACCCCGCCCGATACCGCCGGATCGCCCAACGAGGACGACTGACTGGCCGCGTGATCCGTGTGCTCGGCCTGTCGGGTCAGCCCAGGCCGAGCACGTCCTTCATGGCATACAGCCCCGGGTCCTGACGGCGCGCCCACTGCGCCGCCGTGATGGCGCCTTGGGCGAAGATGCCGCGGCTGTCCGCCTTGTGGGTCAGCTCGATGCGCTCGTTGGCCCCGGCGAAGCAGACGGTGTGCTCGCCCGCGACCTCGCCGCCGCGCAGCGCCGCGAAGCCGATGTCGCCCTCGCGCCGCGGGCCGGTGAGGCCGTCGCGCCCGCGGTCCGCCACATCGTCCAGGTCCACGCCGCGTCCCGCGGCGGCGGCCCGGCCCAGCGCCAGCGCCGTGCCCGAGGGCGCGTCCTTCTTGTGGCGGTGGTGCATCTCGGTGATCTCGATGTCGAAGGCGGGGTCGAGCGCCTGTGCCACCTGCTTCACCAGGTCGAGCAGCAGGTTCACCCCCAGCGACATGTTGGGCGCCTGGACGATGCGCGTGTGCCGGGCCGCGCGCTCGATCGCGGCCTGCTGCTCGGCGTCCAGGCCCGTGGTGCCGATCACCAGCACCGTCTCCGCCTGCGCCGCCAGCCCGGCGTGGCGCGCGGTCAATTCGGGCAGCGTGAAGTCGATGACGGCGTCGGCGTTGGCGAACAGCGTCGGCGGGTCGTCGGTGATGGGGGCGTTCAGCCGGCCCATGCCCAGCAGTTCGCCCAGGTCCGCGCCCACGGCCTCGCTGCCGGCCTGCTCCGTGCCGCCGGCGAGCGCGACCTCGGGATGCTCGGCGACCGCCTGCGCGATCATGCGGCCCATGCGCCCGCGGCACCCCGCGACGCCGATGCGGTAGCTGGTCATCTCTCCTGCCCTCGCTGCCCGGACCACTGCTACCCGGCGCATAGCAGGGCGGTTGCGCCGTGTCCAAGCCCCGCCGCGCCCGTACCGGCGGCACAAAAAAGCCCCCGGCCGGTGGGCCGGGGGTGAAGGCGGGAGTGAACGGAAAGGGAGGCTTCGACGGGATGCCGGGTCGGCTTACCGGCCCGGGTCGGGGCGCCGGGTCGTGTCCGCGGCCAGCTGCGGCCGGCTCTCGGTGTTGCCGTCCACGGCCCGGGTGAGCGCGCCCGGGCTCACCGCGTTCCCGGCGTGAACGATCGTGTCCTTGCCCGCCTGGGTCGGGCCGGTGCCGGGGCCGGCGACCTGGGACGCCGGGGCCTGCGCGGCGCGCTGCTGCTGGATGATCTCGCGGGGTGGCTCCGCGGCGACCGTGGAAACCAGGGCGAGGCCGAGGCCGGCGCCGGCCAGGGCGCTGAGGGAGACGCGTGTCGTGCGGTTCATCGGGGATCCTTTCGTCGGGGGGTGTCCTGTCGCTTCACACCCTGGAAGGTGGACGCTCCGCCCCCGATGCGCTGTGCGCCCCGTCACACCCCGGACAGGCGCCACACCCCGATAACCGCGCACGAAAAATCCCCCTGGCGGGCGCCAGGGGGATGAAGCCGGCCGCGTTGTCGCCGCGCCGGTCGCCTCAGGCGGACTGGTCGACGCTCTGGCCGTTGCCGCCCGCGCCGTTGCCGTCGCCGGCCTTGGCGACGCCCACGCGCGTCGGCCGCAGCAGGCGGTCGTGCAGCATGTAGCCGGTCTGCAGGATGTGGACGATCGTGCCCGGGTTCTGCTCGTTCGTGGGCACCTCGAACATGGCCTCGTGGTAGTGCGGGTCGAACTTCTGGCCCGGCACCGCCTGGATGGGCTTGATGTGGTGCTTCTCGAAGGCCTCGTGCAGCTCGCGCTCCGTCATCTGCACGCCTTCGAGCAGGGTGCGCAGCGTCTGGTTGCTCTCGGCCTCCTCGTGCGAGACGGCGTCGATCGCCCGGCGCAGGTTGTCGGCCACGCCCAGCAGGTCCTTGGCGAACCCGGTGGCGGCGTACTTCTGCGTCTCCTGGCGCTCGCGGTCGGCGCGGCGGCGCACGTTCTCCGTCTCCGCCATGGCGCGCTGCAGGCGCTCGCGCAGGTCCTCGATCTCGGCCTGAAGGCTCTCGTCCGAAGTGGCCTCGCCGCCCGCGTCGCCAAAGTCGAGGGAATCGGCCTCCTCGGCCGCGCCCTCGGCGTTCGCGGCTTCCTCGGCCATGCGCGCGGCTTCCTCGGCCGCCGCCTTGGCGTTGGCCTCGGCCCGCGCGGCCTCGCTGTCGGGCTGCGAGGGCTGGTCGTTTTCGTTCGCGCGCTGCTTCTTCGCGGTCATGGGCTGCGCCGTCCTTTCCTGTGCCGTCGTGTCCGTGTCGAGAGTCGTGTCCGTGTCGCGGAATGTCCCGTGTGGCCTTCGGGGGTCAGCCCACCAGGCTGCCGATCACCTTGGCCGTGTAATCCACCATCGGGATGATGCGCGCGTAGTCGATGCGCGTCGGGCCGATGACCCCGATGGCGCCGACGAACTGCTGCTGCTGCGCGTTGCCGTAGGGCGCGACCACCATGGAGCACCCGGACATGCCGAACAACTCGTTCTCGGCGCCGATGAAGATCTGCACGCCCTCGGCATTTTCCGTCAGGTCGAGCAGCTTGAGGAAGGATTCCTTCGTTTCCAGCGCGGAGAAGAGGGAGCGGATGCGCTCCAGATCCTCGATCGCGCTAACGTCTTCCAGCAGCTGCGAGTGCCCGCGCACGATCAGCGCGTTGTGGTCGCTGCCCGACCAGTCGGCGATGCCGGCTTCCACCAGCTTGGTGGTCAGCTCGTTCAGCTCGGCGCGTTGCTGGTCCAGCTCCTGGTGCACGAGTTGCTGCACCTCGCCCAGGGTGCGCCCGACCAGCCGCTCGGAGAGGTAGTTGCTGGCCTCCACCAGCGAGGCGGCGGGCAGGCCGCGCGGCACGTCGATCACGCGGTTCTCCACCGCGCCCGACTGCGTGACCAGCACCACCAGCGCGCGGCCGGGGCCGAGGTTGACGAACTCGATGTGCTTGAGGCGCTCGCCCTGGAGCTTGGGCGCCACCACCAGCCCCGCCGAGCCCGTCAGCTCGGACAGCATCTCGCTGGCGTCTTCGAGCACCTGGGAGAGGCTGCGCCCGCTGGCGGAGCAGTGCGCCTCGATCTCCTTGCGGTCGTTCTCGGAGATGTTGCCGTATTCCAGCAGGCCGTCGACGAACAGGCGCAGCCCCATCTCCGTGGGCAGGCGGCCCGCGGAGGTGTGGGGCGCGTAGAGCAGCCCGGCGTCCTCCAGGTCGGCCATGACGTTGCGCACGGTCGCGGGCGAGAGTTCCATGCCCTGCGAGCGCGACAGCGTGCGCGAGCCGACCGGGGCGCCCGTGGTGACGTAGGCATCGACGACCCGGCGAAGGATTTCCCGGCTGCGCTCGGTCAGCGAGGACAGCGCGGATCGCTTCGCCTCGGCGTTCACTGGCTGTGTCATGGGGATCCCGGATCTTCTGGTTCCGGCATGTAAGCACGCCCCGCGCGGGCGTCAACGCGCCCCTGGACGCTCGGGAAGGCGGGGTGTAGCGTCCGCGCGTTCACCCAAATCCCACCCGAAGGAGGCCGCATGCGTCCCTCCGGCCGCGCGTCCGACGCCCTGCGCGAAGTCCGGCTCGAACCGAACGTGAGCAAGCACGCCGAAGGCTCGTGCATGGCCAAGTTCGGCGACACCCACGTGCTCTGCACCGCGTCGATCGAGGACAAGGTGCCCGGCTTCATGCGCGGCAGCGGCCAGGGCTGGGTGACGGCCGAGTACGGCATGCTCCCGCGCGCCACCCACACGCGCGGCGCCCGCGAGGCCGCGCGCGGCAAGCAGGGCGGGCGCACGCTGGAGATCCAGCGCCTGATCGGGCGCTCGCTGCGCGCGGTGACCGACCCGACCGGCTTCGGCGAGCGCAGCGTCCAGATCGACTGCGACGTCATCCAGGCCGACGGCGGCACGCGCACGGCCGCCATCACGGGCAGCTACGTGGCGCTCTACCTGGCCTTCGACTTCATGCGCCAGGCCAAGGTGATCGAGACCATCCCGCTGACGGATCAGGTCGCCGCGGTGTCCTGCGGCCTCTACAACGGCACGCCCGTGCTGGACCTGGACTACGACGAGGATTCCACGGCCGCCGCCGACGCCAACTTCGTGCTCACCGGGCGCGGGCAGATCGTGGAGATCCAGGCGACGGCGGAGGATCAGCCCTTCGACCGCGCCACCTTCGACAGCCTGCTCACGCTCGCCGAGGGCGGCGTCGCCAAGCTGTGCACGCGCCAGCTCCAGGCGGTCGGGATCGGCTGAGATGAGCGCCATCGGGCTGGGCAGCGACCGCCTCGTCATCGCCAGCCACAACCCCGGCAAGGTCCGGGAGATCGCCGAGCTGGTGGAGCCGCGCGGCATCCTCGTGGAAAGCGCCGGCGAGGCCGGGATCGACGAGCCCGAGGAAACCGGCGCGAGCTTCGCCGAGAACGCCGCGCTCAAGGCGCGGAACGCGGCGCGGCAGGCGGGCGTGCCCGCGCTCGCCGACGATTCCGGGCTGACGGTGGACGCGCTCGGCGGCCGGCCGGGCATCCACTCCGCGCGCTGGGCGGGGCCGGACAAGGACTTCGCCGCCGCCATGGAGCGCGTGCACCGCGAACTCGCGGACGCCGGCGACTGGTCGGCGGCCTTCGTGTGCGCCCTCTGCGTGGCCTGGCCCGACGGCGCGCAGCGCGTCTACGAGGGGCGCGTGACCGGCACGATCGTGTGGCCGCCGCGCGGCGACAAGGGTTTCGGCTACGACCCCATCTTCAAGGCCGACGGCCACGACATCACCTTCGGGGAGATGGAGCCGCAGGCCAAGCACGCCATCAGCCACCGCGCGCGGGCCTTCAACAAGCTGGTCGCGGACCTCTTCGGCGATGACGGGGCGTAACGCGGTCGGGGACCGCGACCCCGGTTTCGGCGTTTATGTGCACTGGCCCTTCTGCAAGGCCAAGTGCCCGTACTGCGACTTCAACAGCCACGTCCGTCCCGAGGTCGACCACGGCGCGTGGCGGGCAGCGCTGTGCGCCGAGCTGGACTATTCCGCGCGCGAAACGGAAGGCCGGCGCGTCACCTCCATCTTCTTCGGCGGCGGCACGCCCTCACTGATGGATCCGGCGAGCGTGGAGGCCGTCATCCGGCGCGTGGGCGAGCGCTTCGACCTCGACCCCGAGGCCGAGATCACCCTGGAGGCCAACCCCACCTCGGCGGAGGCGGCGCGCTTCGAAGGTTTCCGCGCGGCGGGGGTGAACCGCATCTCGCTGGGCGTGCAGGCGCTGGACGACCGCACGCTCACCTTCCTGGGGCGCCAGCACTCGGCCGCCGAAGCGCTGGACGCGGTGGCCCTGGCGCGCAAACACGCCCCGCGCATCTCCTTCGACCTGATGACCGCGCGCCCCGGGCAGACGCCGGACGCCTGGGCGGCGGAGCTGGACCGCGCGCTGGCGGAGGGCCCCGACCACATTTCGATCTACCAGCTCACGATTGAGCCGGGGACGGCCTTCCACGCGTCCTGGCGGCGCGGCGAGCTGGTCATGCCCGACGAGGAGACGGCGAGCGCCGTCTTCGAGCTGACGCAGGACCGCCTGACCGCGCACGGCCTGCCGGCCTACGAGATCTCCAACCACGCCCGGCCCGGTGCGGCATGCCGCCACAACCTGACCTACTGGCGCTACGGGGATTACCTCGGCGTCGGCCCCGGCGCGCACGGCCGGCTGACGGTCGGCGGCGAGAAGCTCGCCACGCGCCAGCACGCCGCGCCCGAGGTGTGGCTGCGGCAGGTGCAGGCGCAGGGCCACGCCACGCGGACCCGGACACCGCTCGCCCGGTCGGACCGCCTGGACGAGCTGGTGATGATGGGCCTGCGCCTCAGCGAGGGCATCGCGCGGGATGCCTTCCACCGCGAACTGGGCGCGGCGCCGGAGGCCTGCCTGGATGCGGACCGCCTCGCGGCGCTGCGCGAGGAAGGCTACGTCACGCTGGACGATGACGGCCTCCGCGCCACGGCGGAGGGCCGCCAGCGGTTGGATGCCGTGCTCGGCTACCTGCTGGCGTAGGGTGCGGACGTGTAAAAGGCCGGCCCGATGGGGCCGGCCTTCGTGTGGGGGTTAGCTTGTGACCGTTACGCCAGGCCCGGCTCGCGGCGCTGGCGGAAGACGAGGCGGTTCGCGCCCCAGAACACCAGCCCGTAGAGCACGTGCGGCCCGATCGCGGCGACGGCGATCTTCGGTGTCACCGCCATGCCGGCGAAGCCCCAGCCGACAATGGGGAAGAAGAGCGCGACCGCGACGAGGTAGAGCGCGAGCGAGACGAGCGCGATCGTCTTGCCGCTCGGGCGTGCGCCGGTCAGCAGCGCCAGCACCGCGGCCGTCACGCCGGTGACGTAGAGCACGTGGAACAGCAGCCCGACTGGGTCCGGCACCGGGCCGAAGAGCGTCTTCGCGAAGGCGAGGCTGGGTGCCTCGGGCATGGGCGCGATGCCCAGCTTGAACAGCGGAACCGTGACGACGCCCGTGCCGACCGCGACCAGCAGGCCGACCAGGACGGCGCGCAGGATGTCGCCGCGCGCGGTGAGTGCGAGATTCATCGTGACCCCCTTTGTGATGCTGTGCGCGTTTCACGCTGGCCTTGCCCCAGGACATGCCCAAGGTGCACGCGACCCGCTGTGATCGGTCTCACAGGCTTGGCCGCGCAGGGCAAAGGCAGCACACGTGTGCGACATGCGCGTGACGTGCCGGTCGCGGTGGGTTGCACGGGATCAGGGGAAGGGTGCGCTTCACGCCCCGGGCGGCGGGGCTGGCCGGGCCGGACTCAGGAAAGCGCGTCCGCGATGCGTTCGTAGATCGCCTCAAGCTCGCGTGGCGACACGAAGAACCACTCCGCGCCCGCGCCCGGAACCTTTCTGCCGTGCAGGCGAAGGATTCCGTGGATGGACCGTTCCAGCGCCCGCGCGTCATGGGTCTGGATCATCAAGACGAGATGCGGCCGGTCCGGCGTGGAGGTGTGGATCTGGCTGGCGACACGGGAGATGACGTCGCCGGTGCTGCTTCCAACCTTCAACCGGTCCTGCGCGCACGCGTAGCCGTACGCATAGACGCATTCCGGCCCTGTGCCGATTGTCTTGCAGCCGGAGCGGTCCACCGCCGCTTCCGCCGCTTGGATGGCTTCTTCGTCGGTTTCTTCCTCGCCCGGTTCGACATGCCGGACGAGGTCGCGGGCCTGGGCGGGGACGTCTTCGCCCTGGGTGACGTCGGGTTCGCTAAAGCCGTTGGCGGAGGCGTCCGCCAGCACCTCGGCCATCTTTTCCGCCGCCCGGTGTTGCTCGGCTTCGTCCAGCGCCGTGAAATACTGGGACCGCGCGCGGCTGAACTTGGCGCGTTGTCCGGCCAGTTTCGTCGGCATCGCCGTGTCCTCGCGGAGCCCGTCGCGGGGCGGCTAGTTCGTCACCGCGCGGAAGGAATCGGGCGCCGGGTCCAACACCTTCAGTTCGTTGCGCTGCATCTCCATCACGGCATAGCGGCGCTCCACCATGCCGTCGGGGGAGAGGCGGAACAGCCCGTCCACCCCGGCGAAGCCGCTGCGCTGGGTAAGGCGGTCGGCGGCGTAGACCGACGGCCCCGTGCGCTCGCCCTCGGGCGCCTGCCGCGCCAGCACGGCGGCCAGCGCGGTGGCGTCGTAAGCCAGCGAGGCGAGGCGCGGCGGCGCCTCGCCGTAGGCGTCCTGGTACTGCCCGGCGAAGCGCTTCCAGCCCTTGGGCGAGGGCGCGGCGAACCAGCCGCCCACGAGCGCCGGCTCGGTGCCCAGGCTCGGGTCCGCCCAGGTGGAGGTGCCGAGGAACTGCACCTCCGAGGGGTCGACATCGTAATAGGACAGCATGGGCGCAACGGCCTTCAACCGCTTGCCACCCACGGGCACGAGCACGGCGTCGAAGGGGGCCTGCCCGAGCGCGTCCATCGTCTTGAGCTTGTCCAGGGTGGCGTCCGCGCCGTCGCCGTTGCGCTGCTTCACCTCGGCGATGCGCTCTTTCAGCGCCTGTTTGCGCTCGCCGTAATCGCTCAGCCGCTTGACCGGGCCGGAGACGTCGCGGCTGCCGGGTTCGAAGCGCTCGTGCGCCGCCAGCTCGCCGCCGGTCCGCCGGGCCGCCTCGCGCAGGGCGCTCGTGACGATCTCGCCGTAGCCGTTGTCCGGCACCAGGGCGGCGAAGCGCGACAGCCCGCGGCTGCTGGCGAAGCCCACGACGCGCTGCACCTGCGGGCCGGGCATGTGGCCCATGACGTAGACGCCCGCCTGTGCCACGCGGCGGTTGTTGGAAAAGGCCAGCACCGGGACCCGGGCGCCGCGCGCCACGGGGGTTACGGCGCGCACGGAGCTGGAGAACACCGGCCCCAGGATGAGGTTCGCGCCGGCGTCCACGGCCGCGCGCGCGGCGGTCTTGGCGCCGTCCGCCGTGCCCTCGGTGTCGCGGACGATCAGCTCGAACTGCTTGTCCGCGATGTCGAAGAGCGCGAGCTGCGCCGCCCGCTGCATGGCGCGGCCGAGGCCCGCGTTGTCGCCGCTGAGCGGCAGCAGCAGCGCCACGCGCTGGCGGTCCGGGCCGGTGTCGGGCGGCTGCAACTCGATGTCGGGCGGCGCGGCACGCTGCGGCTCGACGTCCAGCTGCGGCGGCTCGGTGTCCCGGTCGCGCAGCTGCTCGCCGACCAGCGGCACCTCGCGCGGCTCGACCGCCGGGCGCTGCGGTTCGGGTTGTGCCTCGGCCTCGGCGGCGGCACGCTCCCGGTCCGCCGTCGTGGAGCAGGCCGCCGCAAGCACGGCCAGCGCCGCACCCGCCGCCAGCCGCGCCAGCCGGTATCCGAGCCATGTCGCCGTCCCAGCCATCGCGCCCTTCCGATCCCTCGCAGGCGGCGTCTCCCGCCGCGGAGGCTAGCGGTGCCGATATCCCCCGGCAAGCCGAGGGGGTTCTTCACGTCGTCGCCACCCCCATCGGCAACCTGCAGGACATCAGCCTGCGCGCGCTCGACATCCTGCGCCAGACCGACGCCGTGGTCTGCGAGGACACCCGCGTCACCGGCAAGCTGCTGGCCGCGCACGGGCTTCAGTGCCCCCTGGTGTCCTACCACGAGCACAACGCCGAGCGGCGCCGGCCCGAGTTGCTCGCGCGCCTGGACGCCGGGGAAACCCTGGCCTTGGTGTCCGACGCCGGCACGCCGCTGATCTCCGATCCCGGCTACAAGCTGGTGCGCGCGGCGCAGGACGCGGGCATCCCCGTGCGTTCGGTGCCGGGCGCCTCGGCGGCCGTGGCGGCGCTGGCCGTCGCCGGGCTGCCCACCGACCGCTTTTTCTTCCAGGGCTTCCTGCCGCACAAGACCAAGGCGCGCCGCGACACCCTGGCCGAGCTGGCGGCCGTGCCGGCGAGCCTCGTGGTCTACGAATCGCCGCAGCGCCTGGGCGCCAGCCTCGCCGACATGGCCGCCGTGCTGGGCGCGCGCGAGGCCGCCGTGGTGCGCGAGCTCACCAAGCGCTTCGAGGAAACGCGCCGCGCCACCCTTCCCGAGCTGGCCGCGCACTATGGCGAAACGACGGCAAAGGGCGAGATCGTCGTCGTCGTCGCGCCGCCCGTGCCCGCCGAGCCGCCCGGCGAGGCCGAGCTGGACGCGCGCCTGCGCGCCGCCCTGGCCGGGCAGAGCGTGCGCGACGCCGTGAGCGAGGTGACGCGGGAAACCGGGCTGCCGCGCAAGCAGGTCTACAAGCGCGCGCTGACGATCAAGGACGAAGATGGATGAAGGGCTGGCGCGCGGAGACGCTGGCGGCGTGGTGGCTGCGGCTGAAGGGCTACCGCATCCTCGCCCGGCGCCACGCCACGCCCGTCGGCGAGATCGACCTGATCGCCCGGCGTGGGCGCTGCCTCGCCTTCGTCGAGGTCAAGGCACGCCCCGACTCCGCGACCGCGCGCCACGCCATCGCGCCGCGCCAGCGCCGGCGCATCGCGCGCGCCGCCGAAGCCTACCTCCAGCGCCGGCCCGAGCTGCACGGCCATGACCTGCGCTTCGACGCCGTTCTCGTGGTGCCGGGGCGGTGGCCGCAGCATCTGCCCAATGCGTTCTGAAACTGGCCCGCGTTTTACTGGGACGAGCGCTGTTTTACCGCGACGACGGCTGCTGTTCGATGCGCTCCATGTCCTCGTCGGAGAAGCCGAAGTGGTGGCCCACCTCGTGGATGAGGACGTGGCGCACGAGTTCGCGCAGGTCTTCGCCGCTTTCGCACCAGTAGTCGAGGATGGGGCGGCGGAAGAGGTAGATCGTGTCGAGGTCCTGCGGCGAGTCCTGCGTGGATTTGCGCAGCAGGTTGACGCCGCGGTAGAGGCCGAGGATGTCGAAGGGCGTCTCCAGGCCCAACTCCTCCATGGTGTCGTCGTCGGGGAAGTCCTCCACACGCACGGTGACGTTCTCCACCCAGCGCCGCAGCTCCTCGGGGATCAGGGCCGTGGCCTCGCGCGCGAGGGCTTCGAGGTCGGCCAGATCGGGCGGCGTGGTGAAGCGGTCGACGTCGTGGAATCGTGCCATGGGCGTCAGGGGTCCGTTCATCGTCTTCGGGGCACTTGACCACCGAAGGGTGTTGGCTCAGCTCTGCACCGGCAATGAAACCAGAGGAGGCAGGTCATGGCCGGTGTTCTCAGCCAGGCCGAACGCGACAGCGCGCTCGCCGAGCTGGACGGCTGGACAGCCGTCGAGGGGCGCGACGCGATCCACAAGTCCTACACGTTCAAGACCTTCAACCAAGCCTTCGCGTTCATGACCCGCGTGGCGCTCGCTGCGGAAAAGATGGACCACCACCCGGAGTGGTTCAACGTTTACAACCGCGTGGACATCACGCTTTCGAGCCACGACGTCGGCGGCGTGAGCCAGCGCGACGTCGATCTGGCGAAGAAGGCGGAGCGCTTCGCGGCCAGTTTCGGCTGAGTAGCGGGTTCTTGCGGGCGCGAGGCGGGCGGGGCTTGCGGGCCCGACGGTGGTGCCCGCACACTTGCCGCATGTTCCGCCTGCCGGACTGGAGCGTGGACCGGGAGCGCTACGCGCGCGACGCCGAAACCGTCGAGCACGGCTTTTGGGCGCGCGTGCGCGAGCACCTGGGCGGCACGGCGCGCCTGGAAGACGGCGTGACGCTGTACTACTGCGCCGTCGATCCGCGCACCCCGCTGAAAGTGAAAGCCCTGCTGATGGCGGCGTTGGCGGCCTTCGTCACCCCGGCGCGCGGGCCGGTGCGTGTGCTCGGCTCGCTGGCCGGGCTGAACGCGAGCGCGCTCTTCGCCAAGGCGCTGGCGGCGGCGCGGGCGCACGTGCGCGACGAGCACCGCGAGCGCGCGCGGGCCGCGTTGGCCCGGCTCCGGGCGTCATCGTCCAAGGAGTCATCGTCCGAGGAGCCGTCGTGAGCGATCGGGCGGTATCCGGCGGCGCGGCGGCCGGCGCGGACGTGCCGCGGCCGGCGGCCGTCTACGGCGGCGCCGGGCTGATTCCCTTCGTCGCGTGCACCGTCCTGGTTTGGGTGCTGCCGCCCGGCTGGGCGAACTTCGCGCTCGACGTGCTGCTGGGCTACGGGGCCGTGATCCTGAGCTTCCTGGGCGCGGTGCACTGGGGGCTGGCGCTGGCCGACCCGGGCGGCGCACGCGCGGATGCCGGCTGGCGGCGGCTGGGTTGGTCGGTGACGCCGGCGCTGCTCGCCTGGGTGTCGCTGGTGCTGGTGCCGCTGGGCGGGCTGGTGCTCCAGGTGATCGGCTTCACGGCCGCCTTCTTCGCCGATCTGCGCGCCGTGCGCCTGGGGCGGGTTCCGGCGTGGTACCGCCGCCTGCGCCGGCCGCTGACGGTGGTGGTGCTGCTGTGCCTCGCGGCGGCGGCCGTCCGGGTGGCTGTCATCGGTTAAGTCCCGGCGTGTCGGGCATTGTTCGCGGGGCGGCGCATCGCTAGTGTGCGGCGCACATAAACGGCCCCGGTCGGCTGGGAACACCAGCGAAGCACGGGGCGGCGCAGCGGAGAGCGCGGACAAGCAGGGAGGTCCGGCATGTCGACGCCGATGTGGGAGCCGTCGCCCGAGCGCGTGCAGCAGGCCAACGTCACGCAGTTTCTCGACCGTCTCGCCAGCAAGTGGGACGTCCACTGCGACAGCTTCGACGAGCTGTGGCGGTATTCCGTGCGCGACGGCGACGCCATGGCGACCTTCTGGCGCGCGCTTTGGGATTATTCGGGGGTGATCGCCGCGCAACAGGGCGACACCGTCATTCAGGACTACCCCAAGATGCCGGGGGCGCGCTTCTTTCCGGACGCCAAGCTGAACTACGCGGAGAACCTGCTGCGTCGGCGCGACAGCGCGGACGCCATCGTCTTCTGGGGCGAGGACCAGGTCCGCCGCAGCCTGACCCACGGCGAGCTGTACGACCGCGTCGCGCGGCTGACGCAGGTGCTGCGCGAGGAGGGCGTCCAGCCGGGCGACCGCGTGGCCGCCTGCCTGCCCAACATGCCGGAGACGGTGATCGCGCTGCTGGCCACCGCGGCCGTCGGCGGCATCTTCAGCTCGTGCTCGCCCGACTTCGGCACCGAGGTGGTCATGGACCGCTTCGGCCAGATCGAGCCCAAGGTGCTGCTGGTCACCGACGCCTACTACTACAACGGCAAGGCGCGCGACGCCCGCGCGACGGCCGTGGAGGTCGCGAACCGGCTGCCCTCGCTCAACCGCGTGCTGCTGGTCCCCTACGCGGGCGACGGGGATGCGAGCCCCATCCCCAAGGGCCAGCGGATCGACGAGGCCGAGGCGCGCCATCCGGCGGGCGCGATCGACTTTGAGCCCATGCCGTTTAACCACCCGGTCTATATTCTTTTCACGTCCGGAACGACCGGGAAACCGAAATGCATCGCCCATTCGGCTGGCGGCGTGCTGCTCAAGCATCTGTGCGAGCACCAGCTCCACGCCGACATCAAGGCCGGCGACCGGGTGTACTACTTCACCACCTGCGGCTGGATGATGTGGAACTGGCTGGTCTCCGGCCTGGCGAGCGGCGCGACGATCGTGCTCTACGACGGCTCGCCGCTCTACCCGGACTGGCGCACGCAGTTCCGCATGGCCGAGCAGGAGCGCGTGACCTTCTTCGGCACCAGCGCCAAGTTCATCGACCACCTGGGCAACGAGGGCGCGCGGCCCAAGGACGAGTTCGACCTCTCGCCCTTGCGCACGATCGCCTCGACCGGCTCGCCGCTGATGGCGGAGGGCTTCGACGCCGTCTACAACAATGTGAAAACCGACGTGCACCTGTCCTCGATCTCCGGCGGCACGGACATCGTCGGCTGCTTCGTGGACGGCAATCCGGTCGGCCCCGTCTACCGCGGCGAGATCCAGACGCCCGTGCTGGGCATGGACGTCGACATCTACGACCAGCAGGGCAATTCCCTGCCGCCGGGCGAGAAGGGCGAGCTGGTGTGCCGGCAGCCCTTCCCGTCGATGCCGCCCTTCTTCTGGAACGATCCGGGTGGGGAGCGCTTCCACAAGGCCTACTTCGCCACCTTCCCGGGCATCTGGCACCACGGCGACTTCGCGGCGAAGACGGAGACCGGCGGCTTCATCATCTACGGCCGCTCGGACGCCACGCTGAACCCCGGCGGCGTGCGCATCGGCACGGCGGAGATCTACCGTCAGGTGGAAAAGCTGGACGAGGTGCTGGAATCCATCGTCGCCGGGCAGCAGACGGGCGACGACGAGCGCGTGGTGCTCTTCGTGCGCCTCGTCGAAGGCCAGGAGCTGACCGACGAGCTGGTCGAGCGCATTAAGACGACGATCCGCAAGGGCGCCTCGCCGCGCCATGTGCCCGCCCGCGTGCTCCAGGTGCCGGATATCCCGCGCACGCGCTCGGGCAAGATCGTGGAGCTGGCGGTGGCCGACGTGCTCCACGGCCGCGAGGTGCGCAACCGCGACGCCCTCGCCAACCCCGAAGCGCTGGAACACTTCACCAACGTGCCAGACTGATCCGGCCTTGAAATCGCGCCTCCTTCAGTCGCGCCGTGGGGCGGTTGTCACCCGTCCCACGGCGCGGTGCAGCGGATCGTGCCGACGCGCTCGCCCGCGCGGGTGGTGACCGGCGGTTCCAGCAGGTCCGTCAGCGCTTCGCGGTCCGCGTCGGTGAGGCGCTGAAGCCGGTCCAGCAGGGCGAGCGCGATCGCGTTCGCCGCCCGCGCCGCGCCGTCGTCCACCTTGACCGCGAAGCCCAGGCCCAGGTCGGGGCAACAGCCGGCCATCACGCCCTCGGCGCCGCCCTTGACGATCGCGCCCTCGCCCAGCCGGTCGAGCACGCGCGTCACCGCGCGTCCCCGGCCCGCGACCATCGCCGGGTGCGCCGCCATGGCCCGCCGGATGCGGGCGCAGGCGGCGATGCGCCGGTCGGGCTGGTCGTCGGGGTCGCCCAGGCGCGCCATCGCCAGCGCCAGGTTGCCGAGCGGGAAGGCGATCGTGGGCACGCCGCAGCCGTCGGTGGCGCGGGCGTGGGCCGTCAGGTCGCCCAGCCCCGTCATCTGCTCCAGCACGCCCAGGACGCGCTGCTGCACCGGGTGCTCGAAGGCCGCGTAGCCCGCGGTCGGCGCGCCCAGGTGCCGGGCGAGCGCCAGGAAGCCGGCGTGCTTGCCCGAGCAGTTGTCGCGCAGCCGCTCCAGGGGCGGCGCGGCCGCGTTGCAGACCAGATCGCCGCCGCCGAGGCCGAGCCGGTGCAGCCAGCCCTCGACCGTTTCCACGTGCTCGCGCGCGCCGGCGTGGCTGCCGCAGGCGACCGCCAGCTCGGCGTCGCCGACGTCCAGCGCCTCGGCCGCGCCCGATTCCACCAGCGGCAGAGCCTGCAAGGGCTTGATGGCGGAGCGGGGGTAGACGGGCGCTTCCACCGCGCCGGCGCGCAGCACCACGCGGCCGTCGGTGTCGACGACGGCGACGGCGGCGCGGTGGCGGCTCTCCACGCGCGCGCCGCGCGTGACCTCGACGCAGACGGGGTTGGGGGCGCTTGCGGAATCGCGCTCAGGGGCGGGCATGGCCACCATCCGGAACCGGCATGACCGGGCATCCAAGAACGGTTGCGGGAGCGAAAACACCTTGCCCGCGCCGGGGGCGGCGTGCAAGGTTCCGCCGCCATGCGGGGTTATTTCGGGATCGGCGTCGAAAACATCAGCAAGCCCATGAACTTGGGCAACCTGCTGCGGTCGGCCAACGCCTTCGGCGCCAGCTTCTTCTTCACGGTGAACGCCGCGTTCGACGCGGAGCAGGTGGCCATGTCCGACACCTCGGACGCGGTGCGGCACCTGCCGCTCTACACCTACGCCGGGGTGGACGCGCTGCAGCTGCCGCACAAGTGCCGCCTGATCGGGGTGGAATTCACCGAGGAATCGGCGGAGCTTCCCTCCTTTTATCACCCCGTGGCCGCCGCCTATATTCTGGGCCGGGAACGCGGCAGCCTGTCGCCCGAGATGCAGGCGCGCTGCGACGCCCTGGTCAAGATCCCGACAAAGTTCTGCGTGAACGTCGGGGTCGCGGGCGCGATCGTCATGTACGACAGGGTCATCAGTCTCGGCCGCTTCGCCCGGCGGCCGCTCAACGAACGAAGCGCACCGGGCCCGGCCGCCAAGCCGGGCCGCCCGGCGCAGCCGAGCGATGCTGCGCCCGAGAGGTGATCGACAACGCCACGAGGGGGTTGCCCGCCGTGAAAGCGAAGCTCGTCGCCGCCGTCGCCGGCCTGCTCCTGGGCGCGGCGGTTCTTCCCGGCCGCGTTGATGCGCAGGACATCCGCCGCCTGGGCACCTTCGACCACTGGAGCGCCTACACCTACACCGAGGACGGCAACAAGGTGTGCTATCAGGCGAGCCAGCCGCAGAAGGACGAGGGCGATTACGACCAGCGCGGCGACATCTACGCCATGGTCACCCACCGGCCGGCGAAGGGCACGCAGGACGTGGTCAGCTTCGTCATCGGCTATCCGTTCAAGAAGGACAGCCGCGTGAAGGTGACGATCGACGGCGAGAAGACCTTCACCCTCTTCACCCACAAGGACACCGCCTGGGCGCCGGATTCGCAGACGGACTCGGCGCTGGTGGAGGCGATGGTTTCCGGTGGTACGATGGTGGTCGAGGGCACCTCGGACAAAGGCACCGAGACGACGGACACCTACTCCCTCATCGGCTTCACCGACGCGCACAACGCCATCAACGAGGCGTGCAACGTCAACTGACCGGCCCACGGACCGCGACCCGGGATGACCCAGGACACCCACGCCCGCGCCTTCGCCCCGCCCAAGCAGACCGCGGAACACCTCGTCGGCCTCGACCGCGAGGAGCTGTCGGCGCGCGTGCAGGAACTGGGCGAGCCCAGGTTCCGCGCCAAGCAGCTGTGGCACTGGATCTACCACCACGGCGCCACGGACTTTCAGGGCATGTCGTCGCTGGCCAAGGGCTTCCGGGCCAAGCTGAGCGAGCGGCACAGCGTCGCGCGGCCGGCCGTGAAGATGGACCGCACCTCACAGGACGGCACGCGCAAGTGGCTGGTGCGCCTGCGCGACCTGCAAGAGATCGAGAGCGTCTTCATCCCCGAGGCCGACCGGGGCACGCTGTGCATCTCCTCCCAGGTGGGCTGCACGCTGACCTGCCGCTTCTGCCACACGGGCACGCAGCGCCTCGTGCGCAACCTCTCGGCCGGCGAGATCCTGGAGCAGATCATGCTGGCCCGGGATTCCCTGGACGAGTGGCCCACGCCCAAGGACGGGCGGCGGCTGACCAACATCGTGCTCATGGGCATGGGCGAGCCGCTGTACAACTACGACCAGGTCGCGAAGGCCATGCGGATCGCCATGGACCCCGAGGGCCTGGGCTTCTCGCGCCGCCGGATCACGCTCTCCACCTCCGGTGTCGTGCCCATGATGCAGCGCTGCGGCGAGGAGCTGGGCGTTAACCTGGCCGTGTCGCTGCACGCCGTGCGCGACGAGCTGCGCGACTGGCTGGTGCCGCTGAACAAGAAGTACCCGCTGGACCAGCTGCTGGCGGCCTGCCGCGCCTATCCGGGCATCAACAATGCGCGGCGCATCACCTTCGAGTACGTGATGCTCAAGGACGTGAACGACAGCCCCGCCGACGCGCGCGAGCTGGTGCGCCTCTTGGACGGCATCCCGGCCAAGGTGAACCTCATCCCCTTCAATCCCTGGCCGGGGACGGAGTTCGAGTGCTCCTCGGACGAAACGGTGGAGCGCTTCTCGGACATCCTCTACGAGGCCAACCTCTCCGCGCCCATCCGCGCGCCGCGCGGGCGCGACATCCAGGCCGCCTGCGGCCAGCTGCGTTCGGAATCCCAGCGCCAGAAGAAGACGGTGCGCCAAGCGAGCGAGGCGGCGCCGGCGGAGGCATAAGCCGGCGCATCGCTTTCGCCGCGTCGATCGGTTTACCGCTTTGCAATACCGGCTACCGTGACGGGGCCGACGATCCCGCCGTTCCGGGCGGCGGGATCACGCTTCCCAGCGTTTCCATCGCAGCCCACGCCACGGCGCCACGAGCCCCACCATGCCGGACGCCTCGGACCTCGTCCCGCTCACCTTTTACTTTCAGAAGCAGGACTTGCTGATCACCTTCCTGGTGATCCTGCTGGGCATCGGCTTCGGCAACCTGCGCATCAAGGGCGTGGGCTTCGGCGCCAGCGGTGTGCTCATCGTCGCGATGGTGTTCGGCTACGTCTTCGCGCCGGAGCCGGTTCGCATCCTCCAGAACCTGGGTATCGTGCTCTTCCTGCTCAGTGTCGGGCTGGAAGCGGGGCCCACCTTCTTTCGCGCCTTCAAGCAGTACGGGCGCAAATTCATCGCCAACGTGCTCGCCCTCCTGGGCATCGCCGCCGTCAACACCGTCGCCATCATCGCGTTGAGCGGCGTGCCCATCGGGATCGGCCTGGGGCTGTTCGCCGGCGCCTTCACCTCCAGCCCCGCGCTCGTCAGCGCGCTCCAGTTTTCGCCCGAGAGCGAGGTGATCTTCGGCTACGGCGTCGCCTATCCCTTCGGCCTGATGGGCGTGATCCTGTTCATCTCGGTGGCGATGCAGGTGCTGCGCCCGCGCATGGAGGCCGAAGTGGCCGCGCGCAGCCAGCTTTCCGCGGCGACCTACCGGGTCGACAACCCCGACTTCGACGGGGTGCTGCTGCGCGACATCGAGCTGTTCACCGATCACAACGTCGTGGTGTCCGGCATTCTGCGCGAGCGCACGCTGCGCACCGCCAGCGGCAGCACGGCGCTGCTGAAGGGTGACGTCGTGCGCCTGGAAGGGCGCAAGGCTGACATCGAAACGGTGGGCGAAAAGCTCGGGAGCGCGGTCGAGGACATTCCGAGCGAAGATTCCGAACTCGACACCCGATCGATCGTGGTCGAGAACACCTCGGTTCTCAATCGCTCGATCAGCGATCTCGGGCTTCGGCTGCTGTTCAACGTGGCTGTAACCCGCGTTGTGCGCAACAACGTGGAATTCGTTCCCCGCCACGACCTGGAGTTGGCGTTCGGCGACGTGGTGGTCGCGGTGGGCACGCCGTATCAGCTCGATCAGTTGGAGATGTATCTCGGCCACGAACACCAGGCGGTCGCGCGGCGGGTCGATATCGGCTCGCTGGGCGCGACGCTGTTCCTGGCGTTCGCCATCGGCGGGATCGTGGTGCCGATGCCGGTGCTGGGGAATTTCTCGCTGGGGATCGCCGGGGGCGCGCTGATTTCCGGGCTCGTGTTCGGCCACTTCGGCAAGATCGGCAACTTCATCGGCCGCTTCCCGCGCAACGCCACGGCGGTGCTCAAGGAATTGGGCCTGGCGCTCTTCTTCGCCCAGCTGGGCTTCGAAACCGGGCAGAGCTTCGTCGAATTCCTCGATTTCGACGCGATCTTTTACGCCGCGTATGCCGTGCTGCTGGCGGTGGTGCCGATGGCGGGCAGCTTTCTGGCGGGGCACTATCTGCTGCGCATCCCCGTCAGCGAGTGCTTCGGCGTGATCTGCGGCGGCATGACCTTCACGCCGGGACTGGACGTGATCCGTCAGATGGACAGCTCCGAGCGCCCGGTGGTCGCCTACTCCTCGGTCTATCCGGTCGCGCTCATCCTCATCATCGCCGTGGTTCAGGGCATGAACCTGGCGCTCGTGGCGTTGGGGGCGGGCGGTTGACGGCACGCGGGCATCTCACGCCACCGCGATCAGGCGCACCAGGATCACGGCGGCGGCCAGAAACTGCGCCGCGTTGAGCCAGACGGAGACGCGGTGCAGGCGCTGAAATCGGGTGCCGGCGGCTTCATCTCCGGCCACCTCGCGGTCGCGCAGCGCGTTGATTCGCGGCATGAGCCCCTGGCGCGCCACCAGGAAGGCGATGGCCACGAGGGCCAGCACGCCCGCGTCGACGGGCAGCACCGGGATCGCCGCCAAGGCCGCCACGGCGGCAAAGGCGAACATCACCAGATAGTAGACGGGAAAGATCCGCCGGATGAAATGTCCGGCGCTCGCCGTGTCCAGCGTGGTGAACACCATGGGCGCGGTGACGGCGGCGAAGAACAGCATGCCGCCGACCAGCAGGGCGGCGGCGAAAGCGGCCAGCGTGGCAAAGGACAGGATCGCGCTCATGGCCCCCACAATGGCGCACTGACGCGCACCGTCCAGCCCGTGAACGGTGGTCGCGCCGGGTGGTGTGGTGGGGCGCGGCGTGAAATGCTGCGCCGCCGAGGTGGCTGCGAACGGGGACGGACGACGTGGACGCGCGCGAATTCCTGGGCTACGCGCTGGGCACCGCCTTCGTGCTGGCGGTCATGGGCGCAGTGGCGGCGCTGATCGTGCTCGTGGTCACGGCCGTGCCGCTCTTGGTGATCCTGTTTCCCATGACGATCGGGGCGGTGGCGCTGGTCATCGCCGTCGGCTACGTCCGCCACCGCCGGGACAGGCGGCGGCGCGCGCGCCGCGACCGCCGCTCGCCGTAAGCCCGCTTCACATCTGCAGCAGCAGGCGCGCCGGATCCTCCAGGCACTCCTTCAGGCGGACGAGGAAGGTCACGGCCTCGCGGCCGTCCACCAGCCGGTGGTCGTAGGAGAGCGCGACGTACATCATCGGCCGGATCTCGACCGTGCCGTTCACCGCCACTGGGCGCTCCTTGATGGCGTGCATGCCCAGGATGCCCGACTGCGGCGGGTTGATGATGGGCGTGGACAGCAGCGAGCCGAAGACGCCGCCGTTGGTCATCGAGAAGGTGGCGCCCTGTAGGTCGTCCATCTTCAGCTTGTTGTCGCGGCCCTTCTTGGCCAGTTCGCGCAGGGACGACTCGATCTCGGCCATGGACTTCTGGTCCACATCGCGCACCACGGGAACCATCAGGCCGCTCGGCGTGGAGACCGCCATGCCGATGTCGTAGTAGTGGTGGTAGACGATCTCGTCGCCCTCGATCGAGGCGTTGAGTTCCGGCAGCTCCTTGAGGGCTTGCACCACCGCCTTGGCGAAGAAGGACGACATGCCCAGGCGCGTGCCGTGCGCCTTCTCGAAGTCCTCCTTGTAGCGGGCGCGGATGTCGTTGACCGCGGACATGTCGACCTCGTTGAAGGTCGACAGCATGGCCGCGGTGTTCTGCGCCTCCTTGAGGCGCTTGGCGATGGTCTGGCGCAGGCGCGTCATGCGCACGCGCTCGACCGGCTTGGCGGCCTCGCCGCCCTTGGCCTCGGCGGGCTGAGCGGGTGCCTGTTGTGTGGGCTGCTGTTGCGGCGCCGGGGCCTGGGTGGGCGCCTGGGGCGTCAGCAGCTCTTTGCGCCCTTCGACGACGTCCATGACGTCCTGCTTGGTGATGCGACCGCCGGGGCCGCTGGGCGGGATGCGCGTGGGGTCCAGGTCGTGCTCCTGCACGAGGGTACGCACGGCCGGGCTCAGGTCCTCGGGCGCGACGGTGTTGGGGCCCGTGCCCAGGAAGCGCTCCAGATCCCCGCGCGTGATCGTGTCGCCGCTGCGCGGGGCCTGGTTGGGATTGAGCCCGCCGGCGGGCGCGCCCGTCCCGCCAGCCGGAGCGGTTTCCGCTTCCGCCTTGGCGGGTGCGGCTGCGGGTTCGCTCGCGGCCGGGGCCGCCGCCTTGGCCGGGGCGCCCGCGCCTTCCCGCACGCGCGCGACCACCGTGCCGACCTGCACGGTGTCGCCCGCGGCGACCAGCTGCTCGGCGAGCGTGCCGGTGGCCGGGGCATTGACCTCCAGCGTCACCTTGTCGGTTTCCAGCTCGGCGATGGCCTCGTCCTGCTCGACCGCGTCGCCGACGCCCTTGATCCACTGGCCGAGCGTCGCCTCGCTGACCGACTCACCCATACTCGGCACGGCCACGTCGTGCGTGGCGCCGCCCGAACGGCCACCGGCGGGCGGGGCAGCGGCTTCCCCCTGCGGCTGGGACGCGGCGGGCTGAGCCTGGCCGTCGCCAGCGGGGGTGGGCTGGGCCTCACCCGAAGAGGCGGCCAGTTGCGCCTGACCGGCGCCGGCGGCGGCTTCGCCGACGCGCCCGATGACGCTGCCGACGGCCACGGTTTCCCCGGCGGGCACCAGGATTTCGCTGATCACGCCGGCGCTGGGGGCGTTGACCTCGAGCGTGACCTTGTCGGTTTCCAACTCGGCGATGGGCTCGTCCTGCTCCACCGTATCGCCGGCCTGCTTGAGCCACTGGCCGATCTCGGCCTCGCTCACGGATTCGCCCAGGTTCGGAACCGTGATGTCGGTCGCCATCGTTTCCCCTGTTTCGTCCTGATCCGGCGCCAAGCCGCCACGGGCTCGTCCTGGCGCGACCCCGGCGCGGGCACGCGACGCGCCCCTGCGGCCGAAGTTACTGGGAGTTGGTTTGGGCCTGTTGCGCCTGTTGGCGGGCGACGTCCTCGCCGATGGGCGGGCCGCTGTCCTCGCCGCTGCGCGCCAGTTCCTGCGCCTTGCGGGTCTGGATGCGGGTGAGGTGCGGCTTGCCCACGGTGAGCGCGTCGTCCAGCAGCTCGGCCTGCTCGCGCTGGTGGCGATCCGGGATGCCCGTGGCCGGCGAGGCCGCAGACTTGCGGCCGGCGTAGCGCGGGCGCGGCTTGTCGAAGCCCACCTCGGCGGCGATTTCCTCCAGGAAGGTGGAGAAGAACGGCCAAGCCCCCATGTTGCGCGGCTCTTCCTGGCACCACACCAGCTCGCAGTGGGTGTAGGGCGCCAGCTCCTTCATCAGGGCGTCCACCGGGATGGGGTAGAGCTGCTCCACGCGCAGGATGTGGATGTCGGTGACGGCGCGGTTTTCGCGCTCGCGCACGAGGTCGTAGAACACCTTGCCGCTGCACAGGACGAGCTGGCGGGCGTCCTTGGGGTCGCCGGGCAGGTTCTCCTCGTAGAGCACGCGGTGGAACGCGCTGTCCTCGCCGAAATCCTTGAGCTTGGAGACGCAGAGCTTGTCGCGCAGCAGCGACTTGGGCGTGAACACCACCAGCGGCTTGCGGAAGTCGCGGTGCACCTGCCGGCGCAGCACGTGGAAGAAGTTGGCCGGCGTCGTGCAGTTGACGACCTGCAGGTTGTCCTCGGCGCACAGCTGCAGGAAACGCTCGATGCGGGCGGAGGAGTGTTCCGGCCCCTGGCCTTCGTAGCCGTGGGGCAGCAGCAGCGTCAGCCCGGACATGCGCAGCCATTTCGCCTCGCCGGAGGCGATGAACTGGTCGATAATGACCTGGGCGCCGTTGGCGAAGTCGCCGAACTGCGCCTCCCACAGCGTCAACGCGCGCGGTTCGGCGAGCGAGAAGCCGTACTCGAAGCCGACGATGCCGGCCTCCGACAGCGGCGAGTTGATGATCTCGAAGCGCGCCTGGTCGGGATCGACATGCTGGAAGGGGACGTAGACGTCCTCGGTCTGCTGGTCGATGATTTGCCCGTGGCGCTGGGAGAAGGTGCCGCGCCCGCTGTCCTGGCCGGAAAGGCGGACGGGGTGGCCTTCCATGACCAGCGTGCCGAAGGCCAGCGCCTCGGCAGTGGACCAGTCGATGCCCTCGCCGCTGTCGACGGCCTGGGCGCGCGTGTCCAGGAACTTTTGGATTTTGCGGTTGACCGAGAAGCCCTCGGGCACCTGCGTCAGCCGGAAGCCGACCTCACGCAGGGTCTGCAGCGGCACGCCCGTCTCGCCGCGGTAGGGGCCGAAGCCGCGCTGAGCGCGGAAGCCGGACCACACGCCCTCCAGCCAGTCGGCCTTGTTGGGCTTGTACTCCTTGGCGCTGTCGTAGGCCTGCTGCAGCGTGGTCTGGGCGTCGCTGAGGTACTGCTGGACGGTCTTCTCGTCGATCACGCCCTCGGCGATCAGCTGCTCCGCGTACTGCTTGCGCACGCGCGGATGGTCCTTGATCGCCTGATACATCAGCGGCTGGGTGAACTTGGGCTCGTCGCCCTCGTTGTGGCCGAACCGCCGGTAGCAGAACATGTCGACGACGACGTCCTTCTTGAACGTCTGCCGGAACTCCGTGGCGATGCGGCAGACGTGGACGACGGCTTCGGGGTCGTCGGCGTTCACGTGGAAGATCGGGGCCTGGATCATCTTCGCGACCTCGGTGCAGTACGGCCCCGAGCGCGCGTTCACCGGGTTCGTCGTGAACCCGATCTGGTTGTTCATGATGAAGTGCAGCGTGCCGCCGATGCGGTAGCCCTTGAGCTCGGACATGTCGAGCGTCTCGGGCACCAGGCCCTGCCCGGCGAAGGCGGCGTCGCCGTGGATCAGCAGGCAGCCCACCTTGTCCTGCGTCGTGTCGCCGTGCTGGTACTGCTTGGCGCGCGCCTTGCCGACGCAGACCGGGTCCACCGCCTCCAGGTGCGAGGGGTTGGCGGTCAGCGACAGGTGGATGGTGTTGCCGTCGAATTCGCGGTCGGTGGAGGTGCCCAGGTGGTACTTCACGTCCCCCGAGCCGCCGATCTCCTCCGGATGCGCCGCGCCGCCCTGGAACTCGTGGAAGATGGCGGTGAAGGACTTGCCCATGAAGTTGGCCAGCACGTTCAGCCGCCCGCGGTGGGGCATGCCCAGCACCAGCTCCTTCAGCCCGAGCTGGCCGCCACGCTTGAGGATCTGCTCCAGCGCCGGGATCATGGCCTCGCCGCCGTCGATCCCGAAGCGCTTGGTGCCGGTGTACTTCTTGTCGAGGAAGGTTTCGAAGACCTCGGCGGCCGTCAGGCGCTCCAGGATCTGGCGCTTGCCCGTCTCGGTGAACTCGGTGCGGTTGCCGATGTTCTCGATGCGCTCCTGGATCCAGGCCTTCTGCTCCGGCTCCTGGATGTGCATGTACTCGACGCCGATCTTGCCGCAGTAGGTCTTCTGCAGCCGGTCGACGATTTGGCGCAGCGTCGCCGTCTCGAAGCCGAGGACGTGGTTGACGAAGATCGGCCGGTCCCAGTCGGCCTCGGTGAAGCCCTGCGAGGCCGGGTCCAGCTCGGGATGCGGCCCGCGCGTGCGCTGCTTCAGCGGGTCCAGGTCCGCCTGCAGGTGGCCGCGCACGCGATAGGCGCGGATGAGCATGAGCGCGCGGATGGAATCCAGCGCCGCCGCGCGCACCTCGTCCTGGCTGACCGCGCCGGTCTCGATCGCGCCGCCGCTGGTGGGCGCGGCGGCACCGTTCCCGCCGTCGAAGCTTTCCAGCAGCTCCCGCGCCTGCGGGTCGAGCGCGTCAAAGAAGCGCTTCCAACTCGCATCCACCGCGCCGGGATCCTGGCGGTATTGCCGGAAGAGCGCGGCGACCGCGGCCGCCTTCTGGGGATCGAGCGCGGGTTCTGTCCGATCTGCCATGACCTGTTCCTTCCCGGCCCGACACCCCGGCCCCGCGCCGGGGACCACACCCGGGCGGGGCCGGCGGGCCGGCCGTTACGCGTTCAGCGCGTCGCGCATCGTGGTGCCGATGGCGGACGGGGAGTCCGCCACGTGGACGCCGGCGTCGCGCAGCGCCTGCTTCTTCCCCTCGGCGCCGCCCTGGCCGCCGGAGATGATCGCCCCGGCGTGGCCCATGCGCCGGCCCGGCGGCGCCGTGGCGCCGGCGATGAAGGCGGTCGCCGGCTTGGGATTGCCGGCCGCACGCAGGTATTCGGCCGCCTCTTCCTCGGCCGAGCCGCCGATCTCGCCGATCATGACGATGCCCTCGGTCTCGTCGTCCTTGAGGAAGAGGTCGATGGCGTCGACGAAGCTGGTGCCGTTCACCGGGTCGCCGCCGATGCCGATGCAGGTGGACTGCCCCAGGCCCGCGGCCGTGGTCTGCGACACCGCCTCGTAGGTGAGCGTGCCGGAACGCGAGACGATGCCGATCTTGCCGCGTGAATGGATGTGGCCCGGCATGATGCCGATCTTGCAGGCGTCCGGCGTGATGATGCCGGGGCAGTTCGGCCCGATCAGGCGCGTGTTCGAGCCCTGCAGCGCCCGCTTGACCTTGACCATGTCGGTCACGGGGATGCCCTCGGTGATGCACACCGCCAGCGGCACCCCGGCGTCCGCGGCCTCCAGGATGGCGTCGGCGGCGTACGGCGGCGGCACGTAGATCACCGACGCGTCCGCGTCCGTTTCGTCCTTGGCCTCGCGCACGGTGTTGAAGACGGGCAGGTCCAGGTGGGTGTCGCCGCCCTTGTTCGGGGTGACGCCGCCCACCATGCGAGTGCCGTACGCGATCGCCTGCTCGGAGTGGAAGGTGCCCTGGGCGCCCGTGAACCCCTGGCAGATGACCTTCGTGTTTTCGTCCACCAGGACCGCCATCAGGCCGCCTCCCGCGTCGCTTCGACAACTTTGCGCGCGCCGTCGGACAAGTCGTCCGCGGCGATGATGCTCAGGCCGGATTCGCGCAGGGTCTGCTTGCCCATCTCGACGTTGGTGCCCTCCAGGCGCACGACCAGCGGCACGTGCAGGTCGACCTCCTGGGCGGCGGCCACGATGGCCTCCGCGATGACGTCGCAGCGCACGATGCCGCCGAAAATGTTCACCAGGATGCCCTCGACGTTCTCGTCGCCCAGGATGATCTTGAAGGCCGCGACCACGCGCTCCTTGTTGGCGCCGCCGCCGACGTCGAGGAAGTTCGCGGGCTCGCCGCCGTAGAGCTTGATGATGTCCATCGTCGCCATCGCGAGCCCGGCGCCGTTGACCATGCAGCCGATGTTGCCGTCCAGCTTGATGTAGTTCAGCTCGTGCTTGGACGCCTCGATCTCGGCCGGGTCTTCCTCGTCCAGGTCGCGCATGTCCACCACCTGCTTCTGGCGGTAGAGCGCGTTGTCGTCGTGGGTCATCTTCACGTCGAGCGGCATGATACTGCCGTCGCCCGTGACGATGAGCGGGTTGATCTCCACGAGCGAGCAGTCGAGCCCGACGTAGGCGTTGTAGAGCCCGTTGAGCAGCTTGACGAAGGCGCCGATCTGCTTGCCGCCCAGCCCGAAGGCAAAGGCCAGCCGCCGGCCGTGGTAGGGCATGACGCCCGTGGCCGGGTCGATCGTGACCGTGAAGATCTTCTCCGGGCTCTCCTTGGCGACCTCCTCGATCTCCATGCCGCCTTCGGTGGAGCCCATGACGGTCACGCGCGAACTCGCGCGGTCCACCAGCAGCGCCAGGTAGAGCTCGCGCTGGATGTCCGCGCCCTCCTCGACGTAGAGGCGCTTGACCTTCTGGCCGTCCTCGCCGGTCTGGCGCGTGACCAGGGTGTGGCCCAGCATGCGCCGGGCGTGGTCGCGCAGCTCGTCGAAGTCCTTGCAGATGCGCACGCCGCCCTTCTGCTCGGGGTCGTCCGGGAAGTGCCCGGCCCCGCGCCCGCCGGCGTGGATCTGCGCCTTGAGGACCCAGACCGGCCCGTCCAGGTCGCGGGCGACCTGCTCCGCCTCGTCCGGCGTGTAGGCGACGCCGCCGTTGGGGACGGGCACGCCGTACTGCGCCAGCAGGCTCTTGGCTTGGTATTCGTGGATGTTCATGACCGCTCCGGCCGGTGTCGTGTCACGATGGTGGCGCCCGGCGCCGTGCTCTCCCTCGCTCCGCCGGGACGGCGGAAGCCCCACGGGAGGATAGCAGTGACCCGGGCGCGCGCAAGCAAGCCGCGCGGCGGGGTCAGATCGCGCCCAGCTTGCGGCAGCTGTCGACCAGCTCGCGCACGTTCGCCACAGACTGGTCGAACATGCGCTGCTCGTCCTGCGTGAAGCGCAGCTCGACGACGCGCTCGACGCCGCCCTCGCCGATCACGGTGGGAACGCCGACGAAGAGGTCGTTCACCCCGTACTCGCCGCTGAGATGGGCGGCGCAGGGCAGCACGCGCTTCTTGTCCTTCAGGTAGCTCTCCGCCATCGCGATCGCGGAGCTGGCGGGCGCATAGAACGCCGAGCCGCTGCCCAGCAGGCTCACGATCTCGCCGCCCCCCTTGCGGGTGCGCTCGACGATGGAATCGACCTTCTCCTGGCTGATCCAGCCCATTTGCACCAGGTCGGGCAGGGGAATGCCGGCCACCGTGGAATAGCGCGTCACCGGCACCATGCTGTCGCCGTGGCCGCCCAGGACGAAGGCGTTCACGTCCTCAACCGAGACGTTCATGGCCTCGGCGAGGAAGTGGCGGAAGCGCGCGCTGTCCAGCACGCCGGCCATGCCGCAGATCTTGTTGGTGGGGATGCCCGCCGCCTGCTGGAGCACGTAGACCATGGCGTCCAGCGGGTTGGTTATGCAGATGACGAAGGCGTCCGGGCAGTTCTCGCGGATGCCGGCGCCCACCTGGTGCATGACCTTGGCGTTGGTATCCACCAGATCGTCGCGGCTCATGCCGGGCTTGCGCGGGATGCCGGCGGTGACGATGACGACGTCCGCGCCCGCGATGTCGGCGTAGCTGTTGGTGCCCTTCACGCGCGCGTCGAAGCCCTCGACGGGCGCGGCCTCGGCGATGTCCAGGGCCTTGCCCTCCGGCACCCCTTCCTGAATGTCGAAGAGAACGACGTCGCCGAGGTCCTTCAGACCGGACAGCAGCGCCAGCGTGCCGCCGATCTGGCCGGCGCCGATCAAGGCGATTTTCGTGCGTGCCATGTTGTTTCCCCTTCGGCCTGCCGGATGACGGCTGGGCGATGGGCGGCCGGATGTGGCCGCGGGTGGGTTTCGGGTCGTGGTAACGCGCGCACGGCGGTGCAGCAAGCGCGGGGGTCGCGACGTGCGCGCGGGTTGCCCGCCCGGCGATTCGAGCGGCGGCGGGACGATCGCGGGGCGCCCGGATCATGCCGGCGGCGCGGCGCCCGGATGGCGCGCGGCGCCGCGGCCTGGGCGCCGGCGCGAGTGGATCGGCTTTGCAATTTCGCGCCCAAAGCGGGGTGGTGTTGGGCGGTGCAGCGCAAAAGAATCCGCATTCGCAGCGCGGCGTAAAAACGCTATTTGTCGCGCATCAAGTGTCCCGGCTACGCCGACGGGTGTTGCAATCATGTTTCTACCGGCGATGCAGCCTTCACATCCGGTAAAATACGCGGGAAAGTTTAACCGTATCTTACGATATTGTGAGTTCCATTCAGTGAACACTCCGGTTATTGCTGTTGCAGAAACGCAACATCCGCTGAAGAAATGCCGGTTCCGGTGCCCGGCACGGCGACCGGACTGGCGGGTGAGGGATGCGGAGCGGAATGAAAACATGGTAGCGATTTGGACCATGAGGTTGACGCAGCCCTGCTATGCGGGGTAACGCAGGCTTTGTAAAATCGTGAAAACCACCCATCCGGGGGGAGGGCACAATGGCTAAGCGGTTTTTGCGTTGCACGACCGCCCTTGCGGCGATCGGGCTCGCGACGGCGGCGGCGCCCACGGGCGCGTCCGCCCAGGCGGTCACGCAGGACGGCATCGACATCAATTTCGTTGCGCAGGGCAAGTTCCAGCCCACGTATGTCGGTGCGCAGGGCCTGCTGGGGAACAACAATTTCCGGACGGACGCCGGCGGCAACATCCAGACCGACGATGAGCACGTCCGCTCGGAAATTCGGTTCGGTGCGACGTTCGCCGGTGACAACTGGACCGGCAAGATTATCCTCGAAAATGACTTCACGACGTCCATCAACACCGTCGACCGAATCAATCGCGGTCAGCGCTTCGGTCTGGAGCGTGTGTACTTCACGTACGAGTTCTCGCCTGCCTTCAAGCTCGGCGGCGGCTGGGAGTTCAAGGCGCTCGATATTGGCACCGGCGGCTTGCTGTACGGTGACGATGCGCCGACGTTCGGCTTCAGCGGCGATCTCGGCGGCGGCACGTCGTATGAAATCTTCTGGATGCCGATTACCGACGCGAACGATGCAGATCAGGGCTTCGTCCGGCAAACTGCGCCCGAGATCGCGGATGGTGACGCGGACATGAGCGTCTTCGCCGGTAAGGTGGACTTCGATCTTGGCGAGCAGGGCCGCGTTGCGCCGATCATTGCGCACGCGCGCAACAACCAGCACGACAACAACAACACCTGGTTCGGTGGCGAGTATGTTGGGAACTTCGGCAAGCTCAACGTTTTGGCCGAAGCGATGGGCGCTTTCGGTGAGTTTGACAGCGGCGCCGGAACAGTGGCTTCGCCGAACGCGCAGCTGAACCAGCAGTCGCTGGCGAATGACGATATCCAGGCGTACGCCGCCTACTTCAGTGCGAAGTACAAGGCGACGGATGCCTTCCAGCCGTACGCCAGCTTCCGCCTCAATTCGGGTGACGACGATCCCTTCGACAACGACGTTGAGGGCTGGCTTGGCATCACCGACATCTCCCGCTTCTCCGGTCACGATGGCATCGACGGCGGCTTCTTCGGCTATCAGCCGGTCAACCCCGCGCTCGGCTCGGGCCTGTTCGGCACCGGCTTCGACTTCGCCGGTCCCGCGAGCAGCGACATCCTCGGCGTCGGTCGCAGCAGCGGTGCACCGATCGGTGGGAACGGCGCCACCTACGGCGGCATCCAGAACTCGGGCACTGGCCTGAACCCCGGTCAGATCCGCGGGACGGTCGGTTCCACGGGTAACCTGACGCCGAAGCTGTCGTACCACGGTCAGGTGAACGTTCTGTGGTACGAGGCAACCGGCGGCCTGGAAGCCGTGCCTGGTTCGGCCAATGACGTGGACAGCTTTGCCGGCGTCCAGGGCACGGCTCAGCTGAAATACCAGTGGGGCCAGTACGTTTCCACGCGCGCCATCGCTTCGGTCTTCGAGCCGGGTCAGGGCGTGGACGACACGCTCGGCGGCGAGCAGGACACGGCCGGCCTTGGCATGGTGGAACTCAAGTGGGCCTTCTAAGTCCCGCAATAGGCTGACGGGTGGGGGAGATTTCCGGGCGGAATCTCCCCCTTTTTTCGTTTCGGGCCGCACGCTTGCCGCGTCGGATGCGGTATGCTGCCATCCGGCCCGCTTGCCCGAAGATCACGCGGCCGGTTGCCGAGACCGGTCCTTCTACGAGGAGGTTGTCCCGTGTTTCGCCGCGCGTGCCTCACTGCCGCCGTCGCGCTTCCGCTCGCCGCCAGCGCCGCGCTCGCCGCATCGGGCGGCTGGCCGCAGGTCTGGGATCGCCTGGACAGCTGGGACGGCGCGAGCAAGGTCGTCGTCGCCTCGGACTACGGCAATCCCTATGCGGTTCCCGCCTTCCAGAAGCTGGTGAACGGGCTGCTCGACCGCGGCTTCACCGTGTTGCAGAGCGAAGATCCGGACGGGCTCCCTGACGATGCCGGCCTCCACGCCGAACTGCGCAAGACCGGCTCCGGTCCCGTCCTGGCGATCACGCGGCGGTCCAACGGCGCCATCGTCGCGCTCGCCCCCGTGAAGGGCAAACCTCAGCCCGGTGCGGGGCAAGGTGCCTCGGCCAGTGGGGGCCAACAGACCTCGGCCAAGGGCACGCAAGCCACCACCGGCACGGGGCAGGCGACGACCACCCGGTCGGGCGGAACGCAATCCACGCGGCAGGCCGCCATGCGCCCGCGCCGCTTGGACGTTCAGGGCCATCCGCGGCGGCTGGCGATCACTTCGGCGCCCGGCGAAACGCTGTCACTGGCGCTGCTGTACCGCAACCGGCTTGAGGTGGCTGACCTTGAGCAGGGTCAGCTCGTAAAGCGCACCAGTCACCGCCCTGGGACGGGAACGGGTCGCGCGCTTCACGTGGGGGCCGGCGACGTCAACGACGACGGTGCCACCGAGATCGCCGCAACATGGGGGCACGATTTTTCACCGGAAAAGGGAACCGTAACACGCGTGCACAGCCGCATTTTTCAAGAACGAGGCCTAAACCCCGTTGGTGGCGACTATCGCGGTTTTCTGCGTGTTGTGGACAGCGGGCTCTATGGGCAGCGCCGCACGGAAACCGAAACGTTCGCCGGTTCGGTCGAGCGGCTGCGGCTTTCCGGCGGCGAGGTCTCGCGTGAGGCGAGCGACGGTGCATTCGCGGGTGCAGACATTTTCGACGCGACGCCCGTGGACGACAGCACTGTTGCGCTGTGGACTGGGCCCGGGCGAATGCAGCTCGGCCGACGCGGCTCTGGTTCGGCCGTAAGCGCCTCCGCGGCTGTCGGCCTGGGTGAGATGGCCCACCCCTGGCTGTTGACCATGCGTGACGAACCGAAGGTTATCACCGGGCCCGAAGCGGATTACGGGACGGAATACGACAAGCGTGTCGTGTTGCCCCGCCGGGTTCGAGTCGCCGAAAACGGCGATATTTACACAATCGAGCGCAAGCGCAGCCCCGGCCTGATGGGGCTCACCGGCTCGCGCGGCAAGGACCGCGTCGTCCGTCTCGCCGCCAAGCAACGCGGCCTGCGTCAGGCGGGCGGCTTTCCGCCGCTGGATTGGTTCGTGCTGGACTTCGATCTGGTCGAGCTGGAGCGGGGCGGCCCGGCCGCCGTGGTGCTCGCGAACCAGGCGCGCGACGGCTCGGGCGACGCCGCCATCTTCCTGATGGGCTTTCCGGAGAGCTGAACGGTAACCCGCTCGCGTAGTTACCTCGGCTCGTTCGGATTCTCGGGAAGCAGGATCGATCCCCACCCCCTCTGCCGGCGCGGGGACTGGCGCCCGCGCCGGCTTCTCCCCCTCCCCTTCGGCGAAGGGGAGGGGGAGACTGTGAGGGGGTGGGGATGCTCCGAACCCCAATCACGACTGATGGCATCGCGTGCCGTCAGGCGCGCATGCCGCCGTGTTTGCGCGGCCCGTCAGCCGCCACCCAGCCACGCCGTGTCGATGTAGGCGCGGGCCTGCATCTCCATCAGGCGCGAGCTGGTGCGCTGGAAGGCCTCGGCGCCGTCGTGGCCGGTGTAGAGATGGTGCGGCTCGGCGTCGGCGGCGACGACGAGGTTGCAGCGGTGCTCGTAGAGCGCGTCGACGAGCGCGGTGAAGCGCCGCGCCGCGTCGCGCCGGCTGTCGTCCAACTGCGGCACGTCGTCCAGCACCAGGGTGTGGTAGCGCGCCGCCAGCGCCATGTAGTCCTGCGCCCCCAGCGGCTGCTCGCACAGCGTGGCGAAGTCCGCCCGCGCCACGCCGCGCGCGGCCTGGGGCACGGTGATCGTGCGCCCCTTAACCGTCAGCCGGTCGGCTTCGGGTGTCGCGCCCTCGGTCAGCCGCCGGAAGGCCGCGTCCATCGCCGCGCGCGCGGCTGAGTCCAGCGGCGTGTGGTAGGTGCTCAGCTCGCGCAGCTGGTTGAGCCGGTAGTCGACGCCGCCGTCCAGTTCCAGCACGTCCATGCGCTCGCGCAGCAGTTCGATGAAGGGCGTGAAGCGTTCGCGCTGCAGCCCGCCCTCGTAGAGGCGGTTCGGCGGGGTGTTGCTGGTGGCGACCACGACCGCGCCCTGCTCGAACAGCGCCTCGAACAGCCGGCCCAGGATCATGGCGTCGGCGACGTTGACCACCTGGAACTCGTCGAAGCACAGCAGCCACGCCTCGCGCGCCATCTCGGCGGCGACCTCGGGCAGCGGGTCTTCCTTGTTGGCCGCCTTGGCGGTCTGGCGCCAGGCGTGCAGGCGCTCGTGGACCTCGGCCATGAAGGTGTAGAAGTGGACGCGCCGCTTGGCCTCGGTGGGCGCGTGGGCGTGGAAGACGTCCATCAGCATGGACTTGCCGCGCCCCACGCCGCCGAAGATGTAGAGGCCCTGCGGCGGCTCCTGCTTGCGCCGGCCCAGGCCCAGCCGCTCCTTGAGGCCCTTGCGCCCCGTCGTCGGCGCGTAGTGCAGCAGCGCGTTGTGCAGGGACTGCAGCTTCTCCGCCGCCAGCTCCTGCATGGGGTCGTGCTGCACCTCGCCCGCGCGCTTCATGGCGCGGTAGGCGTACAGCGGGCCGTGGGCGTGCTCCTCGACGCCGGAAAGCGGGGTATCGGGCATGGCGGATCAGGCGCTCATCAGCGCGGTCATGGCGCGGCGAGCGCGCACGGCCTCGTCGGTGTCGTCCAGGGCCACGTGGTCCCGCGTCACCACCTCGCCCTGCGGCACCGGGGCGGTCAGGCGCACCTGCCGGCTGAGGCCGATGGGCAGGGCGTTCAGCGAGCGGCTGGTGGCGGCGGGCAGCAGCATGCCCCAGGCGCAGGCGCCGCCGTCGCCGTCCAGCATCTCCCCGGCGGCGAGGTCGCGCTTGGCGACGGTGACGACGTCGGCGGCGAAGGTGCGCGGCGCGCCCGTGGGTTCGCCGCGCAGCGCGGCGCTGGCGACGGAGATCGTCATCTCCAGCCCCGCGAGGTGAACCGGCCGCGTCAGCGCCGCGTAGTGGCCGCTGACGTCCGTGCGCAGGCCGTAGCCGCCCAGCGCGCGGGCCACATGGTCGTCCGGCGCTTCCAGCACCAGGAAGATGCCCCAGCGCAGGTGGTCGGCCACGGGGCGGCCGTCGCGCTCCAGGCTGGAGACGACCTCGACCTCGCCCGCGCGGTCCAGCTTGCCGCCGACCGAGGCTGGGCGCAGAACGTGGGCCAGGTCGCTCACCCCGACCGGCGCGAAGCGCAGCCCGCGCGGCGGCGCGCTCAGGCCCGTGGCGTTGGCGACGGCGGCCATCTCGATCCCGGCCTTGGTGCCGTCCAGGGCGGCCGTGTAGGTGCGCGCGTTGAGCCCGAGCTGCTGCGCGCGCTCGACGGGGATGCCGTAGAGATCCCAGACGTTCGTGGGCGTGGCGAGGTGGAAGCTGTCCAGGTACTGCGTGCCCTTGCCCGCCGCTGTGACCGCGAACCCGGCGGTGCGCGCCCAGTCGACGAATTCGCAGATCAGCCCCGGCTGGTCGCCGTAGGCCAGGGAGTAGACCAGCCCCGCCTGCTCGAACTCCGCCGCCAGCAGCGGCCCGGCGATCACGTCCGCGGCCAGGTTCGCCATAACGAGGTGGCGGCCGTATTCCACGCACGCGCGCGCGTGCTCCACGCCCGGCGCCGCCTCCGCCGTGGCGTCCAGCACCACCTCCAGCCCCTCGGCGGCGATGAGGGCGAAGGGATCGTCGGTGATCGCCGTGGTGCCCGCGCGCCGCGCGGCGGCGATGTCGTCGTGGGTCAGCGCGTCGTCGGGCCAGCCGGCGTCGGTGGCGGCCCGGCGCGCCCGCTCGGGGTCGCGCTCGGCGATCGCCAGCACCCGGATGCCGGGCACGCGCCGCGCCTGCGCCAGAACCTCGGTGCCCAGGCGCCCCGCGCCGATCACGCCCAGGGTGACGGGGTGGCCGGCTTCCGCGCGCCGGCCCAGCGGCTGGTGCAAGCTCATGCGCCCTCGTCCGTCCGAGCGACCTCCGCTCAGAGGGTAGCCGTCCGGTGGGCGCGAAAAAAGACGGCGCCGGGAGGGACCCGGCGCCGTCGGGATGCGGTCGTGGCTGGTGGATCGCCGTGCCGATCAGGCCACGTCGAAGCGGTCCAGGTTCATGACCTTGTTCCAGGCTGCCACGAAGTCGTGGACGAGCTTCTCCTCGCCGTCGTCGGCGCCGTAGACCTCGGCAATGGCCCGCAGCTCGGAGTTGGAGCCGAAGATGAGATCGGCGCGCGTGCCGGTCCACTTGTGCTCGCCCGTGGTGCGGTCGCGGGCCTCGAAGACGTAGCCCTCGCCGTCCGCGGCCGTCCACGACAGGTCGAGATCGAGCAGGTTGGCGAAGAAGTCGTTCGTCAGCGTGCCCGGCCGCTTGGTGAACACGCCGTGGCTGGCACCGCCGTAATTGGCGCCGAGCACGCGCATGCCGCCCAGCAGCACCGTCATCTCCGGCGGCGTGAGCGTCATCAACTGGGCCTTGTCCACCATCAGCTCCTCGGCCTTCTGGGCGTGGCCGGGCTGCAGGTAGTTGCGGAAGGCGTCCGCCGTCGGCTCCAGCACCGAGAAGGACTCCACGTCCGTCTGGTCCTGGGTTGCGTCCACGCGGCCCGGCGTGAACGGCACGGTCACGTCGTAACCGGCGTTCTTCGCCGCCTGCTCGACGCCCGCGCAGCCGCCGAGGACGATGACGTCGGCCAGCGAGACGCGCTTGGTGCCGCTCTGAGCGTCGTTGAAGGCCTTCTGCACGCCTTCCAAGGTCTCCAGCACCTGCGCCAGCTTCTGCGGCTCGTTGACCTCCCAGTCCTTCTGCGGCGCCAGGCGGATGCGCGCGCCGTTCGCGCCGCCGCGCTTGTCGGAGCCGCGGAAGGTCGAGGCGGAGGCCCACGCCGTGGAGACGAGCTGGGACACGCTGAGGCCCGAATTGAGCAGCTTGGTCTTCAGCTCACGCACGTCGCTGTCGTCGATCGTGTCGTGGCTGGCGTCCGGCAGCGGGTCCTGCCAGATCAGCTTTTCCGCCGGCACCTCGGGGCCGAGGTAGCGGGCGCGCGGGCCCATGTCGCGGTGCGTGAGCTTGAACCATGCCCGCGCGAAGGCGTCCGCGAAGTAGTCCGGGTTGTTGTGGAAGTAGCGGCAGATGGCCTCGTAGGAGGGGTCCACCTTCATCGCGATGTCCGTCGTCAGCATCATGGGCGGGTTGCCCTTCGACGGATCGTGCGCGTCCGGCACCATCTCGTGCGTGGACGGGTCCTTGGGCTGCCACTGCCAGGCGCCGGCGGGGCTCTTGGTGAGCTCCCACTCGTAGCCGAACAGCAGGTCCAGATAGCTCATGTCCCACTGCGTCGGCGTCTGCGTCCAGGCGCCCTCGATGCCGCTGGTGATGGTGTCGGGGCCCTTGCCGGAACGGAAGGTGTTTTTCCAGCCCAGGTCCTGCTCCTCGATGCCGGCGCCTTCCGGCGGCGGCCCGACGTGCGCGGGATCGCCCGCGCCGTGGCACTTGCCGAAGGTGTGGCCGCCGGCGATGAGCGCGGCCGTCTCCTCGTCGTTCATGGCCATGCGGCCGAAGGAGAGCCGGATGTCGTGCGCCGCCGCGTGGGGATCGGGATTGCCCTGCGGCCCCTCGGGGTTCACGTAGATGAGGCCCATCTCGATGTTGCCGAGCGGGTTCACGACGTCCCCGTTCTCGTCGCGGCGGTTCTCGGTGAGCCACTCGGTCTCGGGGCCCCAGTAGATGTCGTCCTCGGGCTCCCAGATGTCCTCGCGGCCGCCGCCGAAGCCGAAGGTCTTGAAGCCCATGTCCTCCAGCGCGCAGTTGCCGGCCAGGATCATCAGGTCGGCCCAGGACAGCTTGCGGCCGTACTTCCGCTTGATGGGCCAGAGCAGGTGGCGCGCCTTGTCCAGGTTGCCGTTGTCCGGCCAGCTGTTCACGGGGGCGAAGCGCTGGTTGCCCGTGCCGCCGCCGCCGCGGCCGTCGTAGGTGCGGTAGGTCCCGGCGCTGTGCCAGGCCATGCGGATGAACAGCGGCCCGTAGTGCCCGAAGTCAGCCGGCCACCAGTCCTGCGAGGTGCGCATCAGCTCGAAGATGTCGGCCTTCACGGCCTTCAGGTCGAGCTTCTTGAACTCCTGCGCGTAGTTGAACC
Organism: Limimonas halophila; assembly: GCF_900100655.1. NCBI lineage: Bacteria > Pseudomonadati > Pseudomonadota > Alphaproteobacteria > Rhodospirillales > Rhodovibrionaceae > Limimonas > Limimonas halophila. The sequence continues at coordinate 55,752 of NZ_FNCE01000008.1, read as the reverse complement.
CCGGCCCCATCGGATCGGACAGCGCCGAGTGCTGGCGCAGAATGTCCAGGTTCAGGCGGTCGGGCCACCAGTCACCGATCGAGCGCACACCCTGCTGCGTGTGCATCCGGTCGCCCATTACGGGGCACTTGCTTGCACCGTCCATCTCGTCTCCCATCTCGCGTTGTCTGGTCCGCCGACACGGCGCGGCCGGGGCTGCTCCCCCGGACCGGCGCCGGATGCGGGTTGGACCGTGTACTCGGCGCGCTGGCGTCGGCCGAAGCCCGCTTCGCGGACGGCCGGTGGCGGCGGGCCGCTCGGCGTGCCGTGCGGCCGCGCCCCGCTGCCGGGCGCCAGCGCGCGTTGGACGGGCACTGTGCGACAGCGGCCGTTATGTGTAAAATCTATTTCGTCGATGATTTTGATCGGTCTTTCCAATAACGGGCGGGAGCGGCGCGCATGACCTCTTTGCGGGAGATGGGCTACATCGCGGCCGTCGCGGCCGAGGGCCACGTGGGGCGTGCGGCGGCGCGCTGCGGCGTGAGCCAGCCGACCCTCTCGGGCGCGCTGAAGAAGGTGGAGGACGACCTGGGGGTGACCCTCTTCGAGCGCTCGGGGCGCGCGCTGGCGCTCACGGCCGAGGGGCGCTCGCTGGTGGCGCAGGCGCGGCGGGTGCTGGACGAGGCCGGGCGGTTCGACGAGATGGCGCGCGGCTTTTCCCGGCCGCTCTCCGGCAAGCTGGCGGTGGGGGTGATCCCCACCCTCTCGCCCTATCTGCTGCCGCTGTGTCTGAAGCCGCTGGAGCGCGCCTTTCCCGATCTTCAGCTCGCCGTGCGCGAGGCGACCACGGACGAGCTGCTGGCGGGCGTGGGCGCGCACGAGCACGACGCGCTGCTGCTGGCGACGCCGCCGGCGGACGACGCGCGCCTGGACGGCGAGGTGCTGTTCGACGAGCCCTTCTACTTCCTGTGCCACGCCGACGGGCCGCTGGCGGACCGGGACAGCGTGGCCATGGCCGAGGTGGCGGAGCAGCCGCTGATGCTGCTCACCGACGGGCATTGCCTGGGCGACCAGGCGCGCGAGCTGTGCGCCACGGTCGTCGGGCAGGGCCCGTGGGAGGCCGATTTCAGCGCCACCAGCATCGAAACCCTGCGCCAGATGGTCGCCTTCGGCATGGGGGCGACGCTGCTGCCCGCGCTCGCCGTTCACGCCACGGGCCCGCTGCCGGAAAGCGTGCGCGCCATCCCGATCGTCGACCCCAGGGCCGGCCGGCGCGTGCGCATGGTCTGGCGCCGCCGCCACCCCTGGGCCGACCACCTGCCCGCCATCGCGCGCGTGTTGCGCGAAACCGCCCGCGAGGTGCCGTTCGTCGCGTGACGGGGCCTACTGCGTCGCCTTCGCCGCGAAGGCCTTGAGCGCCTTGCCGATCTTGTCGAGCACGCCGTCGCGGGTGGTGAGGCCGTGGCGCTCGGCGAGGTAGGCGGGGTCGTTGTAGGCCAGCCAGACCTGTCCCTCGTCGTCTTGATAGGCCAGGGCCTTCTGCGGCAGGTCGATGGCGACCGAGCGCTGCGCCTGCATCAGCGGTGTGCCCAGCTTGGGGTTGCCGAAGATCAGCACCTGCGTCGCCGGCAGGTCCAGGTCCGCGCCCTTGGCATTCTCGCGGTGGTCGACGCGGGCGAAGACCGTCAGCCCCTTGGATTCCAGCGCCGACGCCAGGCGGTCCAGGGTCGTTTCCACGCTGTGTTCGCTCTTCACCTTGATCAGGCCGTCGGCGCCGGAGCCGGCGGATGCGGGCGCGGCGGCGGCGAGGGCGAGGGCGGTGATGGGTGCGGTCACGGTCGCCCGAAGCGTCATGCGGTGGCGCGTCATGCGGCTGGCCTCCTCTGTCGGTTGCGTTCGGCCGCGTCGTCGCGGTGGTCACGCGCGAGCAGGGTGCCGCATGACCGGCGCGCGGCAAACCCGGGGGTCAGACGGCATCCACCAGCGCCGCGAACAGCCGGGCCTGGCTGCGGTTGAAGACCAGGAATTCCGGGTGCCACTGCAGGCCCACGAGGAAGGGCGCGGCCGGATCCTCCACGGCCTGGACGATACCGGCGCGGTCGTGGGCCACGGCCGTCAGGCCGTTGCCCAGGCGGTCGATTGCCTGATGGTGCAGCGCGTTCACACGGCACCGGGTCAGCCCGAGAATCCCGTGCAGGCGCGAGCCCGCCGTTACCGTTACCGAGAGGCGCGGCAGCGTCGTCCGCCGCCGCCGCACCCCGGGATAGGCGGCACCGATGTCCGGGTGCAGCGTGCCGCCGCGAAAAACGTTGAGGATCTGTGCGCCGCGGCAGATGCCGAGCACGGGAATGCCCCGCGCCGCCGCCGCTTCCAGACAGCGCAGCTCCAGCGCGTCGCGCGCCGGGTCGATGCGGACCTCCAGGTAGAGGTCGTGGCCGTACAGCCGCGCGTCGATGTCGTCGCCGCCGCCGATGATGAGGCCGTCGAGGTTGTCGACGCGCGCGCCGTCTTCGGGCGTCAGGCGCGTGGCCGTGCCGCCCGCCCGCGCGACGGCCACGCGGTTGAACAGCCACATCCACCAGCCGCGCCCGGCCGAGCCCGTGACGCCGATGCGGGGCCGCCGCGCCGTCAAAGCCCCAGCCAGGCCGCGACCTGGTCCGCCCAGTCGCTCAGCCGGTCGCCGCGCAGCCGGTCCAGGTAGTCGGCGCCGGCCGCGCGCAGGCGCTCGGAATCGGCGGCCAGGCGCTCCACGTGCGTCACCCAGCGGTTCCATTCCCCGGTGACGGACCACGCCGGGTCCTCCAGGCGGGAGTCGGGCAGGCGGTAGTGCATCGCCGGGCGCGGCTGCAGGCGCGGGTCGCTCACGGCGGCGCGCACCCGCGAGGGGTCGAGCCACAAGAACAGCGGCAGCAGGTCCAGGTCGCGGTTCCGCGTGGCATTGTGGGTCAGGTAGGTGTCGATCAGCGCGCTCAGCGCCGGGGCCGTCTCTTCGGCGAGCAGGGCGCGCAGGTAGGCGCGCGGCCACGGCTCCACGAAGGGCAGCAGGCGGCGCGTCCAGTCCACGCCGATCTCGCGGCGCAGGTGGGCGCCGCTGATGGCGTAGGCGCGCATCAGCGCCTGCAGCGTCGCCGGGTCCAGATCGGGCGGGTCGATGTTGAGCTGAAGCCCGAAGCCGTAGATGGGCGAGGCCCCGGTGTCGCGCGCCCCCGCCTCGCGCAGCGCCGGCAGCAGCGCGTCCAGCTCGGGGAGACTGGCCACGGGCACCGGCGGGACAACCAGCTCCACGGGCAGGTAGAGCGCCGTCACCTCGCCGATGGCGGTGCGCAGCGCGCCTTCCAGCAGGTCGCCCATGCGCTCGCGTTCCAGGGCGACGCGCTGTTCGGGGTCGGTGGTTTCGCCGGGGTGGACGAACTGCGTGTCCAGCTCCACGCGGATGGCGCCCAGCGCGGTGCCGTCCACCACGAAGCGGTAGCGGTCGATCTCGCGCACTGTGCCGCCGAGTTGGCGCGCGACCACGGCGGCGGCGTGGGCGCAGGTCAGGCCGCCGAATTCAAGCTCCACGCCGATCGTGCGCGGGCTGCCGTCGGATTTGCTCGCCTGCGGCGGCGTGAGCGGTTCGGGCATGGGCGCGGTGTCCCCGGTTGGGCGCTCAGGGTAGCGGCCCCGCGCTTCCGGCGCGAGCCCGCCCCGGCATGTGGGGCGTTCGGGGCGCACGGTTAACCGCGTGGCAACGCCGGTCTTGGCACTTTGTTTGCTCCCGCCCCATCGACCCCGAACGACCGGAGCCGCTTGCGATGGCGACGCCCGACATCACGTTTGCCGATCTGGACTGGACCGAAGGCGATGGCGCCACCCGCATCGATCCGAACGCGAGCGTGAGCGATCCCGACGGCTCGGGCGATGTCGCTGACGGCTCGGTAACGGTGCAGGTGACCGGGAACGCGCAGGACAACGACGAGCTCGCCATCGACACCGACGGCGATTTTTCGATCAACAGCGGCGATCTCGTTTTCAATTCGACGACGATCGGCACGGTCACGGAAACCAGCGGAACCGACGGGGACGGGACGGTCACCGGCGGAGACGCCCTGACCGTCGATCTCAACGGCAAGGCCAGCGAAGACAACGTGGGAGCGCTGGCGCAGGCCGTCACCTTCCGGAACACCACCGACCAGCCGGGCAGCGACGAGCGCACGGTCGAGCTGTCCGTCACCGACGGGAGCGGCGACACCGGTTCGGCAACGAGCGCCGTCGCGGTCACGCCGGTCAACGACGCGCCCACGGTCGATGCGGCCACGGTGGGGCTGGACACCGTGGAGCAGAACGCGAGCGATCCTGACGGCATGGCCGTCTCGGACGTGCTCGGCAAGAGCGGCGTGAACCTGAGCGATCCGGACACCGATACGGCACAGGTCGGCACGGCCGTGACGGGCGTTCAGGCGGACAACGGCACCTTCGAATTCTCCACCGACAGCGGTGAAACTTGGCAGGATTTCGCCGATCTCAGCGCGGTTTCCCAGGAAAGCGCGGTGCTCCTGGCGCCTGAGGACAAGCTGCGCTTCCTGCCCGACGAGGAGGACACGGGCGATCCGCTGGGCGGCAACACGCTCACCCTGCGCGCCTGGGACGGCACGGTCGGAACGACCGGTACGACCTCCGCCGACACGCGCAACAACGGCAGCAGCCAGACCTTTTCCTCGAACGAGGTCACGGCCGAGGTCAGCGTCACCGACACCACCCCGCCGACCCTGGCGGACAGCGATCCCGGCGACGACACGATCGCCCACCCGCCGGGCGATTCGCTGGTGCTCACCTTCGACGAGCCCATTGACTTCGGCGACAGCGGCTCGATCGATCTGATCGCGCCCGACGCGCCCTCGCAGTCGGAATCCTTCGACGTTGAAAACGACACGGGCGGCGGCGACGGTACGGTGTCGATCGACGGCGATAAGCTGACCATCGATCCGTCGAGCGACCTCATCGCCGGGACGCGCTTCGCCGTCCAGATCGACGCGGGCGCGATCACGGACGAGGACACTGCGACCGGCACCCCCAACGATTTCGCCGGCATCGACGACAACGACACGCTCGATTTCAGGACCGTCGGGCAGGCCCCGCAGTTCACCGGCGACGCCGACGACGACGGCACACTGGACGAACCGCTTACCGTCACCGAGGGCGATACCGACATCGATATCGCGCCCCTGCTTGCGGTGGGCGACGCGGATACCGGGCAAACGCTGTCGTTCACCGTCACCGACGCGCCCACGAACGGCAGCCTGAGTGCCATCGCCGACGCCCCGACCGGGTCGATCGAGCGCCAGCCCGGCAATGCGGCGTTCACCCCCGACACGGAGTTCGACGGCAGCGACAGCTTCACCGTCCGGGTCGACGATGGTACCGGCACCACCGACACCGTGACGGTCCCTGTCGAGGTCGAGGGCGTCGAGGACGATCCGGTCAGCGAAAACGTCACGCGCGAGATCGACGAGGACCAGACGCTCGTCTTCGAGGCGGACGACTTTCCCTTCGACGATCCCGACAGCGGCGACGGCCTGGCGGCGGTCGATATCGAGGCCATGCCCGGCGACGGCGAGGGCACGCTCTTCAGGGACGCCAACGGCAACGGCCAGCCGGACGACGGAGAAGCCGTGAAAGCCGGCGACTCCATCGCCGCGGGCACGATCGCCTCGGACGGGCTGATCTATCAGCCGCCGGCGGACGCCAACGGCGCGGGCTTCGCCGCGATCGACTTCCAGGTCGTCGATCAAACGGACAGGACGTCGGACACCAAGACGCTGACCATCGACGTCGAGCCGCAGCCCGACGATCCGGTCGCGACGGACGACGAGGCCACGGTCGAGCTCAACGGCGAAGCCCAGGTCGACGTGCTCGGTGGGGACGAGCCGCTGGCAAGCGATCCGGACGACGGCGACGAGCTCAGCGTCAGCCTGCAGTCCTCGCCGGACAACGGCACCGCCCAAGCCGATGGCGGCACGATCACCTACACGCCCAGCGAGAACTTTTCGGGCACGGACAGCCTGACCTACATCGTGCGCGACGGCACCGGCCGCCAGGACACCGCGACGCTGACCTTCGATGTCGCCCCCGGCAATTCGGCCCCCGTCGCCAAGGACGACACCTTCGGGGTTTCGCCGGACGAGACCACGACGCTGGCGGTGCTGGAGAACGACAGCGACCCGGACGGCGACGACCTCGACGTCAGTCTCAAGACCACGCCGGCGAACGCGACGGCCACGCCGCAGGGCGACGGCACGATCGCCTTCACGCCCGACGACGGCTTCGTGGGCGAGACGAGCTTCACCTACGTCGCCAGCGACCCCGGCGGCGAAACCGCGACGGCCACCGTCACGGTCAGCGTGAACCCGCCGCCGGAGGTGACCGACGACGCCTTCACCGTCGTCCAGGGCCGCGAGGACGTCACGCTCGAGATCCTGGCGAACGACGGCGCGGCCGATGACGGTGGCCTCACGATCGAACTGGCCGAGCCGCCCGCCAACGGCACCGCCACGCTGACCGACGACAACACCGTGAGCTACACCCCGGCCGCGGGCTTCAACGGCACGGACACCTTCACCTACGCGGTGACCAACGAGGCGGGCGTGACCGCCACGGCGCAGGCGACCGTCGAGGTGACGGAAAGCGCCAGCGACCTCGTCGCGGCCGACGACGTGCTTTCGGTGAAGGAGGGCACGAAGACCGACCTCGACCTCCTGGCGAACGACCAGATCCCCGTCGGCGTGGACCCCTCCGTGACGCTGCAATCCACGCCCGACAACGCGACGGTGAGCGTGAACGACGACGCCACGGTGACCTTTGCACCGGACGCCGGCTTCGTGGGCACGGCGACCTTCGGCTACACCGTGCGCAACGGATCGGGCGCGTCGTCCTCGGCGACGGCCACGGTCGAGGTCACCGACGTCAACGACCCGCCCGTCGCCAAGGACGACAGCTTCCGCATCACCAACGCCGAGCCGGCGCCGCTGGACGTGCTCGCCAACGATTCCGATCCCGACGACGACGACCTCAGCGCAGCGATCACCAGCTCGCCGGCCAACGGCTCGGTCCGGGTCAACGAGGCGGGCGAGATCGTCTACACCGCCGACGCCGGTTTCACGGGGACGGACAGCTTCCAGTACAGCGTCAACGATGGCCGCGGCGGCAGCGCCACGGCCACGGCCGAGGTGACGGTGGGTCCGGCCCGGGATCTCGTGGTCCTGGGTGGCGGCGAGCAGACGCTCACGCTGCCCTTCCCGGCCGAGGTGAACGGCACGGCGGACGCCGAGGGCGTGCGCCTGGAGCCCGGCGCGATCGCGGCGCTGCGGCCGGGCGCGGGTGACGTCGTGCAGCTTCCGGGCGCGCTTACCGACTACGACGTCAGCGCGGGCGGCAACACCCTGGTGTTCGACGGCGCGGACGGCACGCGCGCGGAGGTGTCGCTGAACGCCGAGGTCCCGCTGATCTTCGACGGCGGCAGCGCGACGGCCGCGGTCCAGCCGGGCCCGGACGGGATTTCCCTGACGCTCGGGGGCGTCACCGTGGGTGACGGCTTCGATCCGGCGCAGGTCGACTTGAACCCGGACGGGGCGGGGCTGCCGCAGGGCGACGGCAGCGGCAACCGCGTGATCCTGGACGGGCAGAGCGATACCCAGGCGGTGCCCTTCGCCGCTCGCGTCGTGGGCACGGCCGCCAGCGAGACGATCCAGGTGCCGGCCAGCGGCGACGTGAGCTTCACCGGCGGCGACGGCGATCGCGTCGAACTGGCGCGCGCGATCGACGCCTACGCCGTCGAAGCGGCGGGCAACACCCTGACGATTTCCCGCGCCGACGGCGCCACCGTGGAGCTCGGCCTGAACGGCCAGGTCGAGGTGGCCTTCGCCGACGGCTCGGCCGAGGCGGCGATCGGCGTTGAGGACGGCCGCGTGCGGATCGAGCTCGGCGGCGAAGCCGTCGGGGACGGCTTCGATCCCGGCGCCGTGAACCTCGATCCCGGCGACGCGTCCGCGCTGGAGCCCGAAAACGCACAAGCCCTCACCGCCGGGCCGCTCGACGACGGCTTGATGCTCGGCTGACAGGTCACCGTCCACACCGCGTTAAAAGCAGCAGGTGCAGGGTGTTGATGCCGAGGGTTTCGGACAGGCTGCCGCCCTGGCGCTTCAGCCAGCGCCCCTGGATGCCGTACGCCTCGCGCTCCCGCGCGCCGGGACAGGGGTAGTCGCGCCCCGCTGCCGCCTGCATGTGGTGGACCAGCTCGTGCACCAGGATGGAGCGGTCGCGCAGGCTGTCGCGAGACCAGTCGTCGCGCAGCAGGATGGTGCGCGTCCCGGCGCGGTAGAGCGCGACGTAGCTGCGCCCCGCGTGGGGCTGACGCGCTTGCGGTGGGCGCGCTCGGGCGACGATCTCCTCGGCGGAGAGCCGGCGCACGGCGGGCGGGTTCTCGGGTTCTGGCAAGCCGGAAACCGAGGCGATCCAGGTCATCAGGGCCACCATGAACCCGTCCACGGCGCCGTCCCTTCCGTCGGTGCGCCGGTCGTCCACCCGGGTTGCGGGATCGGGCGTCGTCCCGGTGCCGATCTATGCGACGCGAAACATCATGGCGCGCGGTGACGCGACCGGAAAGGGGACGGGCTGGAATCTTTCTGTGTCAGCCGAGTGGCCCCGGACCCGGGGCAGCTGCCTGCGCTGCTGGTCGGACGGCGCCGTGAACGCGGTTGGAGGGGTGGGGACGTGGACTCCGGATCAACACCCACGCCGATGCTTTTGCGGGCAAGGCCGGAATGCCGGCAGCGAGGCGGATCGGTGATTGTCGCTTAAATGAATGCGCTGACGGAAACACATCCGCGCCGGTCAATACCGACCGCACGGCGCGTCCACGGCAAGTCACCAGGCAACTGCAAAACCGGGCAAAAACCGAATGGTGGGCGCGGGTGGATTTGAACCACCGACCTCCTCGATGTCAACGAGGCGCTCTGCCGCTGAGCTACGCGCCCATACCGGCGTCGCGGCGGCCGTGTCTCGCATGCTTGCGGGGCCGCCCGTCGCTGTGTGTGGCCTGTAGCATTGGCGCTGGCTGCGTTCAAGCCCAGCGAACAGGGACCTTGCAGCGGGGGCGGGGCGCCGCCACCCTTGGCGGTGGGCGCGATGCGGTCGCGCGGAGTCACCCCGCCCGCCGCACCGCGCCCGATCCCTTTTGTCCGGCGGGCAGGATGGGGCGCGCGGGCCGGTGGCCGGAGCCCCGTCGTGGCCCCAAGGCGTGCGGGTGCCATGGATACCGGCGAGTGCGATCGACAGTCAGCGAGCGTCATGGAAGCCGAGATCGAGCCGTGTGAGATTCTCACCCCGCATCAGGTCCGGCTGCCCAGCGCGCAGACGCTGCCGTTGGTTTTCGCCTCGCCGCACAGCGGCCGCCATTATCCCCCGGCCTTCGTCGCCAGCGCGCGGCTCGACCGGGTGAGCCTGCGCCGCAGCGAGGACGGCTTCGTCGACGAGTTGATCGCCGCCGCGCCGGAGATGGGCGCGCCCCTGCTGCAGGCGAACTTCCCGCGCGCCTACGTGGACGTGAACCGCGAGCCCTTCGAACTCGACCCGCGCATGTTCAACGAGCCGCTGCCGGGCTACGCCAACACGCGCTCGCCGCGCGTGGCGGCGGGGCTGGGCACGATCGCCCGCGTGGTCGCCAGCGGCTCGGAGATCTACAGCGACAAGCTCACCTTCGCCGAGGCGCTGTCGCGCATCCGCGCCTACTACTGGCCCTACCACAACGCCCTGTCGCGCCTGATCGCCGACACGCGCGAGCGCTTCGGCGCCTGCATCCTCGTGGACTGCCATTCCATGCCCTCCATCGGCGGCCCCATGGACCGCGACGCGGGCCGCCGGCGCGTGGACTTCGTCCTCGGCGACAGCCACGGCGCCGCCTGCGATCCGCGCGTTCCCGCGGCCGTGGAAACGGCGCTCACGCAGCTCGGCTACAACGTGCGCCACAACAGCCCCTACTCGGGCGGCTTCGTCACGCGCCACTACGGGCGGCCGTGGGAGGGCGTCCACGCCCTGCAGATCGAGATGAACCGCGCCCTCTACATGGACGAGGAGACGGTGCGCCGCGGGCCCGGCCTGGCGCAGCTGGCGCACGACATGCGCGCCGTGGTGGCGGCCCTGGGGGAGCTGGAGCCGGCGCGCTTTTAACCGGCCCGGACGGAAAAAAGGCCGTGCGCGAACGCGCACGGCCAGTCTAGGGGAGGTCGACGCTCGCAGGGAGCGTCATCCGACACGCCGATGCCCACCATCGCCATGCCGCACTGCACAATATACGCCCGGCCGAACGGGATGGCAACAGCCAGCGGCCCGTGTGCGATTTCGCCATAGAATATACCTGTTTTGCAGTGGCTTACAGTTTTTCCGTGCGGCTTTTGGCGATCCGTGGCGCCTTGGTCGCGTGTTCCCGGTCCGCGGCAGCTTTTTGTGCGATGCAGCGCCGGGCGCCGCCGGCACGGTACTTGCTTTCCGGGCTGCGCGAGCAAGCCGGGAGCATGGGCCGTGCGAGCGATTGCGTGGGTGGCATCGATGGCGGCGGCGACGGCGGCACTGGCCGGGCTGGCGGCCCCGGCGGCGGCGACGCCAGCGCGCGACGTCTGCGCCCGCGCCATCGCCATGGCGGAGGAACTGCGCCCCGATTTGCCCACCCACCTGATGACCGCGATTTCCAAGGTGGAAACCGGGCGCGGCAGCGGGCCCTGGCCGGAACGATTTGCCTGGCCGTGGACGATCAACGTCGACGGCGACGGCCGCTATTATCCGAGCAAGCGGGCGGCCGTGAAGGCGGTGAGGCGCCTGCAACGCCAGGGTGCGGATAACATCGACGTGGGTTGCATGCAGGTGAGCCTGAAGTACCACGGCCACGCCTTCGACAGCATCGAACAGGCTTTCACGCCGGCGATCAACGTGGCCTACGCCGTGGAATTCCTCATGGCGTTGCACCGGGAGACGAATTCCTGGATGGAGGCCATCGGCGACTACCACTCGCGCAACCGGCCGCAGAGCCAGCCGTATCGAACGAAGGTGCTCCGGGTCTGGAACGCGGAAAAGCGTGCCCACTACGCCAACGCCGGCCACCGCGAGGACGCGCCCGACGCATGAACCGTCCCGGAAAATGGCCGGGGCGGCGAGCCGCGAGATGTCTGTCCGCGGCTCGCCGCTCGATCAGTGGCTGAGCAGCACCGGAACGGTCATGTGGTGCAGCATCGTGCGCGTCGCGCCGCCCAGGACCAGCTCCTGCATGCGGCTGTGGGCGTACCCGCCCATCACCAGCAGGTCGCTGTCCAGGTCGGACAGGCGCGAGAGGATGACGTTGCCCACGTCCACGTCGCGCGTCTCCGTGCGGTGCACCTCGACGTGGATGCCGTGCCGGGCCAGGTGCAGCGCGATGTCCGCGCCCGGCTCGTCGCCGTGCTTGCGCGAGTCCTTGCCCGCGTTGGCGACCAGCACGTCCACCTGGTCCGCCTTTTCCAGCAGCGGCATGGCGTCGTTGACGGCGCGCGCCGCCTCGCGGCTGGCGTCCCAGGCCACCATGACGCGCTTGCCCAGGCGGATGTCGTTGTGCTCCGTGCGCGCGCCGATGTAAGGGATCACCAGCGTCGGCCGGCCGGAGCTGACGACGACCTCGCCCAGGTCGTGATGGTCGAGCGGCCCGGGATCGTCGGGGTTGGGCTGGCCCACGATGGCCATGTCGCTGTAGCGCGCGTGCAGCCCGACCTCGCGGCCGACGATGTCGGCGCTGACGTTGCTCCAGCGCACGTCGCTCTGGATGCCGCCGCTGTGGGCGCGCTTTTCCATGTCCGCCTTGATCTTCTGGTAGGCTTCCTGTTCCGCCTGCCGGCGCTGGTCGATCAGGGACTGTGGCATCTGCAGCCACGCCGGCGGCTGGTAACTGCCCAGCGCCATCAGGCCCGTCAGGTGCGCGTTGCTGCGCGCCGCCAGGGCCACGGCCGCGTCCGTGCGCTGCGCGCAGGCGTCCGTGGTGTCGAGGTGAAGAAGGAGGTTCTTGTAGGTCATTGCGCTCCCCGTTCGGTTCCGCGCTGGCCGGAGCCGGCGGTTCAGGCTTGCCCGGCGCGCCTGTTGGTGCATTGATCCACGTCAACACGTGGTGACGGGCACCAGGGTGGGGCTGGCCCGTAGGGTGGGCTGGCCCGCCCAGGCTAAGCATAAGCAAGGGTCGCTGTTTCGGGCACGAAGCGCAACAGGCACGTCGCGGGGTGGACAGCGGCGCCCATGCCCGCCACACCCGCGCCCATCGAACGACGACCCCGCACGCCAGGGTCGTGACGCAGGAGCCCTAGATGCAGGATCTGGAATCGGAAGCCGGCAGCACCTTTGACACGCCGCGCGTGCACGCGCCCGACATCGACGTGCCGGAGGCCGACTGGTTCAACACCGACCGCCCGCTGACCCTCAAGGATCTGTCGGGCAAGCTGGTCATCCTCGATTTCTGGAGCACCTGCTGCGTCAACTGCATGCACGTGCTGCCGGGGCTGAAGATGGTCGAGGCCGCCTACCCCGAGGAGGTGGCGGTCGTCGGCGTGCACAGCCCCAAGTTCCCGGCCGAGCAGCAGCCCGACATGCTGCGCGCGGCGATCGCGCGGGCGGGGATCGAGCATCCCGTCGTCAACGACGTGAACTTCGAGCTGTGGCGCGCTTACGCGGTGCGCGGGTGGCCGACGCTCGTGCTCATCGGACCGGACGGCTACGTGCTCGGGCAGATGAGCGGCGAGCCCGATCCCGAGCGCCTGCTCACCGTCGTTTCCGAGTTCGTCGAGCGCTGGGATACCCAGGGCGTGCTGCGGCCCTCGCCCCTGGCCGGCGAGCCCGAGCGGGACGCCGGGGGCACGCTGCGCTTTCCGGGCAAGCTCAAGCCGGTGCCCGGTGAGGCGAAGCGCTGGGCGATCGCGGACGCCGGGCACCATCAGGTAGCGCTGCTGGACGACGACGGTGCCGTGCTCGCGCGCTACGGCAGCGGCAGCCCCGGGTTCACGGACGGGCCGGGCGAGCGCGCCGCGTTCCGCGGGCCGCAGGGGCTGATCGCGGATGCGCGGGGAATCTACGTCGCCGACACGGGCAACCACGCCATCCGCCGCATCGACCTCGCGCGCGGGACGGTGCACACCCTCGCCGGCACGGGTGAGCGCGGTATGGTCGTGGACGAGCGCGAGCCCTCGCTGGCGGCGTCCCTGGCCTCGCCGTGGGATCTGGAGCTGGCGGGCGGCATGCTCTACATCGCCAACGCCGGCACCCACCAGGTGCTGCAGCTGGACATTGAGGGCCGCGAGCTGGCGCCGCTGGCGGGCAACGGCGGCGAGGAGCTGATCGACGGCCCCGGGACGGACGCCCAGCTGGCCCAGCCGAGCGGCCTGGCGCTGGATGCGGCGACCAACCGCCTCTACGTCGCCGACAGCGAGGCGTCGGCCGTGCGCATGATCGGCCTGGACAGCGGCGAGGTGGCCACGGTCGTGGGCGAGGGGCTGTTCGTCTTCGGCGCCGACAACGGCCCCTTCGAGCTGGCAACGCTGCAGCATCCGCTGGGGGTCGCGGTGGAGGCCGGCGAGGTGTTGGTCGCCGACACCTTCAACCACAAGGTCCGCGTGCTGGACCTGGCGGCCCGGCGCGTGCGCGATCTGGACGACGGCTTCACCTGCCAGGACGCGCGCTGCCAGCCGCCCTTCGAGCCGGCGGGCGTGTGGGCGGACGGCCCCGACCGCATCCTGGTGAGCGACACCGACAACCACCGGGTGCTCGTCTACCGCCCGGCCTCGCGGACCTACGGCACGTGGGCGGGCTGAGGCGGTCGGTCCACCGGCCCGCGACAGGTGGGTGCGAAGAAAACGCGCATGGGGTGCCCCCGGACGGGGCACCATGTTACCTAGGCGCGATAACCGCCAAGGGCGCGATCGACCGCGCGCGAGACGAACGGACGTGACGCATGGATTACGCGCAGTTCTTCCGCGACAAGCTCAATGCGCTGAAGGCTGAAGGGCGCTACCGCATCTTCGCGGATCTGGAGCGCTGCGCCGGGGAGTTCCCGCGCGCCCTGCGCCACGATTCCGACGAGGTCGCGGACGTCACGGTCTGGTGCTCGAACGATTACCTCGGGATGGGCCAGCACCCCGTGGTGCTGGATGCCATGCGCGAGGCGCTCAACCGCTCGGGCGCCGGCGCGGGCGGCACGCGCAACATCTCCGGCACCAACCACCACCACGTCCTGCTGGAGCGCGAGCTGGCCGACCTGCACGGCAAGGACGCCGGCCTGCTCTTCACCTCCGGCTATGTCTCCAACATGGCGACGCTGTCCACGCTGGGCAGCCGGCTGCCCAACTGCATCGTCTTCTCGGATGCCGGCAACCACGCCTCGATGATCGAGGGCATCCGGCACTCGCGCGCGGACAAGCAGATCTTCCGCCACAACGATCCCGAGGATCTGGCACGGCGGCTGGCGCAGGAAGACCCGGATCGGCCGAAGGTGGTGGCGTTCGAGTCCGTCTATTCCATGGACGGCGACGTCGCGCCCATCGACGAGATCTGCGACGTGGCCGAGCGCTACAACGCGCTGACGTATCTGGACGAGGTGCACGCCGTCGGCCTCTACGGCCCCAACGGCGGCGGCATTGCCGACCGCGAGGGGCTGATGCACCGCCTGGACATCATCGAGGGCACGCTTGCCAAGGCGTTCGGCTGCATGGGCGGCTACATCACGGGGTCGTCGGATCTGGTGGACTTCGTGCGCTCGCACGCGTCGGGCTTCATCTTCACCACGGCGCTGCCGCCGCACGTGGCGGCGGGGGCGCTGGCGAGTGTCCGCCACCTCAAGCACAGCGACGCCGAGCGGCAGGCGCTGCACGAGCGTTCCGCCACGGTGAAGGCGCGGCTGACGGCCGCGGGCATCCCGGTGGCGCCGAGCTACAGCCACATCGTGCCCGTGCTGGTGGGCGATCCCGAGGCGTGCAACGAGGCCTCCTGGTCGCTGCTGCGCCGCCACGGCATCTACGTGCAGCCCATCAACTACCCCACGGTGCCGAAGGGCAGCGAGCGCTTGCGCTTCACGCCCAACCCGCACCACACCGACGCCGACGTGGATCGCCTGGTGAACGCGCTCACCGACGTCTGGCAGGATCTGGGGCTGCGGGCGGCGGCCTGAGCCGCGCCACGAACCGCCCTTCCTCCGGTGTGAGCGGCGGAGCGCCATGTACCGCGACAACACCCTCATGCCGACCGAGGCCGTGCGCCTGGCCGCGCTGGGCGCGCTCGCGGCGTCGGAGATGCGCTACGCCGAGCTGGCGGCGGACGTGCGCCACTTCACCGAGCGCATCGTCGGCCCGGCGCTCGACCTCTCGGGCATGCCTGTCGAGCTGATGATCGTGGAGGGGCTGATCGAACCCGTCGACGGCGCGGGCATGCAGGACAACGCGCGCCTGCGCCTGACCGACGCCGGGTGGGAAGCGATCCGGCGCCTGCTGACCTCGGCCGTGCGCGCGCCCATCAACGACATCAACAAGCTCATCATCGCGCTGAAGATGCGCTTCCTCCACCTGCTGACGCCCGAGGAGCGGCGCGCGCAGGTGGACATGCTGGTGGCGATGCTGGAACGCGAGCTGGACCGCCTGACCGACCTGCGCGCCACCTACGCCGGCGAGCCCGGCTATTTCCTCGACTGGCTGGACCAGGACATCGCCGCCGCCCGCGAGCGCCTAGCGTGGTTCACCGATTTGCGGGATCGGCTCTGCCGGCACGCATCCTGACCGCCTGGAACCGCTGGCCCGCGGACTGTACCCGTTCGCGCATCAACGAACGCGTGTTCTTGAGAGTCGTGTTCTACGCGCTGGGTGTTTCCCATAAAAATGACATGTATTATTACTAGACCGGGTGACGCATCCCTCCACCAATGGTATGCCGAATCTTGATGCACGTGGCAGGAGGCCCGAGTGAACCCCGCTTCGCGCACACGTCGCACAGGCTTTGTCGCGCGGCCTGCCGCGGTGGCGGCCTGCGTCCGGCATTCGGCGGACCGCGTGGGAGCGTCGCTTGCGTCCGGGATATCTCCGATCAGCGAAGGTCAGATGTTGTATCCGGGGGAATCTGAAAAATGAACTTGATCAAACGAAGTGCCAAATCCCGGATTTTGGCCGTTACATTACCAATATTGGCAATTGTTTTGGCGGCTGGCTTTGGATTTGTTTATAAGATCAATATGGGGTATATATCCGATCTCGGCGGAAAAGCCCTTTCGATCCAGAAAGAAAGCCTGAACAACGCGCAGGCGCGGTCCACGCAAGCGTTCAAGAGCCTCGAAGAGCAACAGCAAGAGACGATGGACCAGCTGCTCGGCGCGATCGAGGCGTCCGGACAGCGCACGATCGAGGCCCAGAACCGCGCTTTCGAACGCCAGCTCGACGTCCTGACCAGCCTGGGTGCCCCCGCGCTCGTCAAGCCGCTGTGGACGCTGGCGAAGGGCGACGCGAAGAGTTCGCTGAAAAGCCTGACCCAGTTCGATCTGGTCGTGGGCGCCGAGGCGCTGGACCAGAGCGGCAGCACGTTCGCCAAGGCCGGCAAATTTCCCGACGGCGCGAAGGTGCGGGCAACCCCCGTCAAGCGCCAGGGTAAAACCATCGGCAAGCTGCGCATTGCCTACACCACGGACGCGCTGGAAGCCGCGAAGACAACCGCGCGCGAAAAGCTGGAAGCCAACCGCGACCGCGTTGCCGAGGCCGAAGCGGCGTTCACGGACACGCTGGACCGCGTTCAGTCCGACATGCGCAGCGCGGCCGAAGCACAGCTCGAAAAGGCGCGCGAGGCGATCTCCGCCACCACGGGCGCCGCGCAAGCGCAGACGGTGAAGATCACCCTGCTGGTGTTCGCCGTCATGGTCGGGGTCGTGGCGGTGTCCCTGTCGTTCTCGCTGTCGCGTGCCCTGCTCAACCCGATGCAGCGGCTGACGGCGGCGATGCGCGACCTTGCGGAGGGCGACACCTCCGTTCGCGTTCCGGACGAAGAACGCGCCGACGAGATGGGCGCGATGGCCCGCGCCTTCCGCGTCTTCCGCGACAACGCCCAGGAAAAGGAGCGCCTGGAGCAGGAGCAGGCCGAGCAGCAGCGCCGCCAGGAAGAGGAAAAGGCGCGCATGATGAACGAGCTGGCCGATACCTTCGAGGAATCCGTCGGCCGGATCGTGCGCCGCGTGACGGACGGCAGCCAGAACGTCCGCACCAACGCCGAACAGCTCACCGAGCGCGCGCGCTACACGAACGACGAGGCGCAGGAGGTCGCCAAGCACGCCGAGCAGGCCTCCGACAACGTCAACGCCACCGCCTCCGCGGCGGACGAGCTTTCCAGCTCCATCAACGAGGTCACGCGCCAGATCAACGAATCCGCCGACAAGGCCGGCGAGGCCGTGACCCGCGCCGAGCAGACCAACGAGACGGTCCAGCAGCTCAAGGAAGCGGCGCAGAAGATCGGCGAGGTCGTGACGATGATCCAGGACATCGCCGAGAAGACGAACCTCCTGGCCCTCAACGCCACGATCGAGGCGGCGCGGGCCGGCGAGGCCGGCAAGGGCTTCGCCGTGGTGGCCGACGAGGTGAAGTCGCTCGCCAACCAGACGCAGAACGCCACCCAGGACATCAGCCAGCAGATCAGCAACATCCGCGATGTCTCGGATCAGGCCGTAACCTCGATCGAGGGCATCACGGGCACGATCCGCGAGATCAACGAAGCCGTGACGCACGCCTCCTCGGCCGCGGAGCAGCAGAACTCGGCGACGAGCGAAATCTCCCGCGGCGTCGACGAGGCGGCGAACGGCACCAAGCAGGTCAGCCAGCGGGTGGGCGACATCCGCTCGGCGACCGAAGACACGGGCCAGATGGCCCAGACCGTCCTCTCGACCTCGGACGAGCTGGCCCAGGTCGCCAACGACTTGAACAGCGAGGTCGAAACCTTCCTTGGCAAGATCCGCCAAGGGTAACGCGTCGGCCCGGCTGCTCTTCAGCGTCACCGCCCGGCGGCCGGGCCAACAACCAGAACCCGCTCACGGGAGGAGGACACGATGAAAGCACGGATCGCCACGGTTGCTGCCACGTTGATCGTCGGCTTCTCGGCGCACACGGCCGCGGCCGGCGCTTGCGAGGATCCGCTGAAGCCCGCGTGGAACAATTGGCCGCCGTACATGATGCCGGGCGACGACGGGCCCAAGGGGATCGATCCCGATATCCTGCGCGCTGTTGCCGAGGAGATGGGCTGCGAAATCAGTTGGCAGAAGATGCCCTGGAAGCGAACAAAATTGATGCTTAAAAAGGGTCAGGTGGACATCGGAACCCAGGCCAATATAAACGAAAAGCGGAAAAAATATGCGAACTTTTCCGATCCGTATATGAAGTTTCAATCTGCGCTGTGGAAGCGCTCATCCGACAACACCGAGTATAGCAGCCTCGAAGACTTCCTTTCAAAGGGGAAAAAGCTGCGGGTTCTTCGCGGATTTGAGTACGGCGAGAATGTCGACTCGCTCATCAATAAGAAATATAAAGATCAGATCGCGAAAGCGGACAGCATCAAGATCAACGCCAAGATGCTTGCCGCCGGGCGCGCCGACGGTACACTCGGCAACCCCTTCGTGGTCGGGTATCAGGCGAAACAGGCTGGCGTCGTCGACAAGATCGAACAGAGCGTGACGATTCAGTCGTCCCCGGTTCACTTTATGCTCTCCAAGAAATCCGTGCCGCAGAACGAAATCAAGGCGATGAACAAGGCTCTCGCCAAACTGAAAGAGAACGGAACGATTCAGAACATCGTCAAGAAGTACACGGGTACAACTATTCAGTGACACCCCGCCCCGGCCTATTTAGGTCGGGGCACCCTACAGCTCCTTAGGAACGTAGCGTTGCCAGTGCTTTTGCTTATGAAGTTACACTGACCGACGAACCTACTGTGCAGTAAAGACCACAACAGCAAAACGCCACAGCGTCGTGCAAAACTTTTGGGCAACGCTGTATGTGATGCGTGGGAACCGAACCTTCCAGGGGAAGGTCAGAGACAGTGCCGACGCGGTGATGAGGTTCGCGGTGTTGGGGCTAGTTATATGTCAGTCACATGCCCGAGTTGATCCGTCGCGGGTCTAGGTTGCCCCACCGGAGTGTTCAATCGGCGTCTGCCCAAACACTGCGTCACAGGCCCGCGCGCCCACGGTCGGCCCGTCGCCTTGTCTGAATGTTGGCAGCCCTTCGCATGCAGGATCCCTGCTGAGATTTGATGTTGCCAGTAGCGCTGGAGAAGCATGGGGATCTACGCAGCGCTCCGAAGGGCATTCGCGTCCACTTGCCGCCCACGATGCAAAAGGATCATCGCATATTGCATGTCAACATCGGTGTATGTCTGTGCCGGGCAAAAACCCCATCTGCTCAAGTCGGAAATGAGATCCTCGAAAAGAAATTTTTCGCTAAATTCAGCTTCAATGCGCTCTTGCTCTTGTATTTCAATTGACAGGCCGAGCTTCGGGATTTCCACACTTTGATGGCACCGGCTGACCAGATATTCAACGATGCATCTGCGATCCGGTTCATATTGGGCAAGGTGGTAAAACTGGTCCAAAAGGAAATCCGCATCGTAAAACGCATTTAAAAATTTGAGCGATTCCAGCATGCTTTTGGCGACCAGACCGTTCGTGTCTTGATAGGCGTTTTCCATCGTTGCGCGGTCTTTCACAAGATCAACCGAAAGCAGGAAATAGTCGTCGCCATTCATGCTCGTTCTGAGAAAACGAAGGAAGCTGTCACGCTCTTCGTGGGTCATATTACCGTAGGTCAGTCCCATGAATGTAAATAGCGTCGATCCATCTATCTTTGGGGACCAGCTTATGCACTCCTCGAATAAACCTTGCACAGGATAAATGGATAATTCGTTCCCGTAAAAATAATTAAGCTTGGAGATTCCAGTTTGTATAATGTTAGGGTCAATGTCGCAGGGAACAAAATTAATATGGTTGTGCTTTTTTATGGCTTCATGGATTAATAATTGAGTCTTCTCCATGCTTCCGCATCCCAGATCAACGATCTGACTTGGCTTAACGTAGTCAATAATGTTTGCACTGTGTGTTTTAAGTAATCTACGCTCGACGTGGGCTGGATAGTATTCGGGCTGATGGCAAAGTTCAGCGAAATACTGGCTCCCTTCCTCAGTATAAGAAAGAGTGCTAGGTAATTTCTTCGGAACACTTGTTAAAAGTTTTGACAGAAGCGCATCGTCCGTGAGCATGGCTCGGATGTCGCTTAATTTAGCGATTTCCGGATGAGTCTCGTGCTGTGCCTGCATGGAAACCCCAGCTTAGGTTATACACCAGATCCGGAAGTGCCGATCCGGATATACAATCTAAACGAGTTTGCGGGCAGTTTCAACGAAAGTTGTGATTATGTGGCCATATCACACATTTTTGAGTGGTAGGCGGCGACGGTAGTATCGGTCAGAGGTTGCAGCGTTCCAAGGCTGAGTTCAATCAGGGCGCAGAATTCGGGGTCGGGGGGCGGGCTTTTCCGGAGAGGTGTGGCCTCGATACGGGCCACCGGGGGTGGTCAGATGCCGGTGCTCTGAAGCGGCTGCGGCAGAAGGCGGCTGGAGGGGGAAATGGCTACTGCTGGAAAGAATGCTGCCTTTGGGATCTTTACGGTATCCGCGGGCGTCTTTTCGTTGGCGACGATGGATGCGATGGCCAAATGGCTTGGTGAGTTTTATCCGGTTACCCAATTGATCTTTTTTCGGAATCTCTTTGCATTGCCGGCCATATTCGTGCTCGCAATGTCGACGGGTGGCATACGCCGGTTGTGGCCCGAACGATTGTGGCTGCATCTGCTGCGTGGGATCCTTGCCTTGGGCGCGGTTGGATTTTTCTTTTTCGCGCTTCGGACAATGCCTTTGGCCTCTGCCTGGACCATCGCCTTCTCCGGCCCGCTGATGGTGACAGCGTTGACTCCTGTGCTTTTGGGAGAACGGGTCGGTGTGTTGCGGTGGATCAGTGTTCTTGTTGGCTTCGGTGGTGTCCTGATCGTGCTCCAGCCGGGCAGCACAGTTTTCAACTGGACGGTTCTGCTTCCGTTGGGAACAGCGTTTAGCGAGTCATTGTTGGTGCTGCTCGCGCGGCGATATGCGGAAAGCGAAGACGCGGCATCGATGGTGGCGTCAACGGTTGTGTTCCCACTGATTATAACTGGGTTCGCGATGCCTGAGGTATGGGTCCACCCGGCGCCGGTTCATTGGCCGGCGTTTTTCACACTGGGCACGCTGGGCGGCTCGGCATTGATCTTTTTGACTTTGGCCTATCGAATGGTGGAAGCACCGATCTTGGCGCCGTTTGATTATACGGCGCTCATCTGGTCGGTGCTGTGGGGTTGGCTGATTTGGCGGGATTGGCCCGATCCTGCGACTTGGATCGGTGCAGGTGTTATCGTCGCCTCTGGGCTGTTCATTCTTTATCGAGAGACTGTGCGGAGACCGTCGGGCCAAGGCCCCATCGAACACGAGACAAGCCCGGTGGAACCCTGAATAGCGACTTTTGGGCAGTGTGTTTGTGTCGCGGTGCAGCCTCGGAGGGCTTCGTCAATACAAATGCTGCCCGCCGGTGACGAAGATCTCGCTGCCGGTGACGTAGCCGAAGTCGGGGCTGCACAGCTGAAAGACGGCCCCGGCGACCTCGTGCGGTGTGCCCATGCGGTGCATGGGGATGCGCGGGATCAGGGTCTCGTACTCCGGCCCCACCATCGAGGTCTCGATCTCGCCCGGCGCCACGGCGTTCACGCGCACGCCCAGCTCCGCCATCTCCACCGCCAGTTCGCGCGTCAACGCCGAGAGCGCCGCCTTGGAGGTGGCGTAGGCCGAGCCCGCGAAGGGGTGCGTCGCGTGGCCGGCGATCGAGGTGATGTTCACGATCGTCCCCTTGCCCTTGCGCAGCGCCACGGCGAAACCGCGCGCCAGCGCCAGCGGGGCGAAGAAGTTCAGCTCGAAGACGCGCCGCCACTCCTCCATGTCGCCGTTCAGGCAGCCCACGCGCTCCTTGAAGGGCGTCTTGGGGGAAAACGCGGCGTTGTTGACCAGCGCGTGGATGGGCCCGTCCGCCAGGATGTCGCCCGCTTCCTCGATGAAGCGCGCGACGTCCGCGCGGTCGCCCAGGTCGGCGGTGATGTGGTGCGTCCAGTTGGGGTCGCGCTTGCACTCCGCCGGCACCTCCTCGCGCGAGCAGGTGATCACGCGCCAGCCCTCGTTGGAAAAGCGCGCCACGGTCGCGTGGCCGATGCCGCGGCTGGCGCCCGTCAGCACCACCGTCGGGCGGTCGTTGCGGATGTAGGACTCGCTGCTCATTGCGGTGTCAGTGCGCCAGCACCAGCGGCATCGCCGCCGAGCGCAGCACGGTGCTCGTCACCCCGCCCAGGATGAGCTGGCGCAGACGGCTGTGCGCGTAGGCGCCCATGACCAGCAGATCGGCACCCGCGGCTTCCGTTTCCTCCAGCACGGCCTGGCCCACGTCGCGGTCCTCGGGCTCGACCGCGCGCGGCGTCGCGTGCACCCCGTGATGCGCCAGATAGCGCGCGACCTCGGCCGGCGCGGGGCCGCTGTGGCCCTCGTCCACGGTAATGACACTGACGGACGCGGCCGCCTTCAGCAGCGGCAGGCTGCCCTGGAGCGCGTGCACCCCCGGCACCGTGGCGCGCCACGCCACGGCGACGTGCTTGCCCACCACGGCCGGCACCTGCCCGGGCGACACCAGCGTCGGCCGGCCGGTCTCCATGATCGCGGATTCCAGCGTCGCGGTCGCGGGCGGCTCGCTGCCGTCGCGGCGGGGCGGCACGGCCACGAGGTCGAACACCATGCCGCGCGCGGCGACCACCTCGTGCTCGCGGCCGCGCCGCGTGCGCAGGCCTGTGGCGACGCCCTCGGGCACCTCGGCGTCGGGATCGACCACGCGCACCCCGGCCTGCTCCGCCTCGCGCCGGAAGACCTCGCGGGCGGCCTGGCTTCGCCGCCGGTTCTCCTCCTCCACGGTGTCCATGATGTCCTGGATCATCGTGGAGGTCGCGCCGTCCGCCGCCAGCGGCGCGGCGTCGCGCGGGTCCATCTCGACGTGCAGCGCCTCGACGTAGGCTTCTTGCTGCCGGGCGAGGGTGAGCGCCGTGCCGAGCGTCGCCGCGCTGGCGTCCGTGCCGTCGACGACGCACAGAATGCTGCGGATGGTCATGGGGTGGTCGCGCCTTTTTGCCACTGGTTTCTGATCATAGACGACGCCGGAGCCCTGCCCAAACCCCGTTTCCGGGCCGCGCTCACTGCTCGGGCGAGAGGGCGTCCTGCAGCCCGTCGCCGACGAAGTTGAAGGCCATCACCGTCAGGAAGATCAGCATCCCCGGCCACACCGCCAGCATGGGCGCGGAGTAGATCAGCTCCTGCGCGTCGGTGAGCATGTTGCCCCAGGACGCCATGGGCGGCTGGATACCCAGGCCCAGGAAGCTCAGCACCGATTCCAGCAGGATGATGTTCCCGCACGCCAGGGTCGTCGCCACGATCATGGGCGCGGCGGCGTTGGGCAGGATATGCACCGCCATCACGCGCAGGTTCCCGGCGCCGAGCGCGTGGGCCGCCGTCACGTAGGGCCGCGTGCGGATGGACAGCGTGGTCCCGCGCACCAGCCGCGCCACGGGCGTCCAGCCCACCAGCGCCACGAGGATGACGATGCGATAGACGCTGGCGGACTCCGCCTGCATCAGGCCTTCCGGCAGGCCCAGCTTGGTGAAGTCCACCGCCGCCAGCACGATCAGCAGCGGCAGCAGCGGCAGGGCGATGAAGCCGTCGGTGACGCGCATCAAAAGCGCGTCCAGCCAGCCGCCGAAGTAGCCGGCCGCCAGCCCGATGACCGTGCCGATGATGGAGGCGATGATCGCCGCCACCAGCCCCACGGTCAGCGACACTCGCCCGCCGTAGAGCAGGCGCAGCAGCAGGTCGCGGCCCAGTTCGTCGGTGCCCAGCGGGTGCGCCAGCGACGGCCCGGCGAAGCGCGCCATCAGGTCCACGCGCGTGGCGCTCAGCGGGGTCCACGCCTCGATCAGCGGTGCGGCGAGCGCCGCCAATGCCAGCACGGCCAGCACGATCAGCCCGCCCACGGCCAGGCGGTGGCGCAGGAAGCGCCGCCACAGCAGCCGCGTGGGCGAGCCCGACGGCCCCAGCGCGCGTCCGGCCTCGGCGGCGAGCTGGCTGTCGCTCTCGCTCATGCCGTCACCCATACGAGATCCGCGGGTCCAACCAGGCGTAGGTCAGGTCGGCCAGCAGGTTGGCGGCGAGGGTGAGCGCGGTGGCGAACAGCAGGCCCATAAGGGCGAGGTTGTAGTCGTTGCCCATGACGGCGTCGTAGATCGTCTTGCCCATGCCCAGCCAGCCGAAGACCGTCTCCGTGATCAGCGCGCCGGAGACGAGCATCCCCATGTCCAGCGCCAGGATGGTGACGACGGGGATCATGGCGTTGCGCAGCGCGTGGCCGAAGAGCACGCGGGTTCGCGACAGGCCCTTGGCGCGCGCGGTGCGGATGTGGTTCTCGCGCAGCGCCTCCATCATCGCCCCGCGCACGTAGCGCACGATCCCGCCGACACGCGAGAGCGTCAGCGCCAGCACGGGCAGGGCAAGGTGCTGGAGCTGCACCCACAGCCCGCCGTCCTGGCCCATGCCGCCCGCGGGCAGCCAGCCGAGCGCCACGGCGAACAGCAGGATCAGGAGGATCGCCAGCCAGAACGGCGGCACGGAAATGCCGGCGAAGGCGCCCAGGTTGACGGCGTTGTCCAGCCACGACTGCGGGCGCGAGGCCGCGGCGATCCCGGCGGGCAGCGCGATGGCGACCGCCAGCGCGAACGAGGCGCCCAGCAGCACCAGGGTGTTGATGAGGCGCGGCCACAGCACCTCCAGCACCGGCTGGCCGTAGAGGCGCGAGTAGCCGAAGTCGCCGGAGAGCGCGGCCGTCAGCCAGTTCCAGTAGCGCTCGGTGAGCGGCTGATCCAGGCCGTAGAACTCCTTCAGGCGCTGCTGGTCCTCCGTGGTCAGGTCCGGGTCCGCCTGGATCATCAGGTCGATGGGATCGCCCGGCATGAGCCCCATCAGCCCGTAGATCACGAAGGACATGACGAAGAGGACGATCAGGGATTCCGTGACGCGCTGAACGATGTAGGCCGTCATTGCGCGCCGCTACGCCCCCACTGCTCGACCCAGAGCGTGCTGGGGAACTGGTGGCCGGTTGCGCGGAAACCGGTCAGCCACGTGGGCAGGACGTGCGCCTGCGCGCGCCAGTAGAGCGGCAGCGCCGGCAGGTCCTTCGCGTAGAGGCGCTGCATCTCGGCGAACAACTCGTGGCGCTTTTGGGTGTCCAGTTCCGTTTCGATCCGTGTCAGCAACTCGTCCATGCGCTTGTTCGTGTAGCCGGGGTAGTTCTGGCCCGACCAGTTGTTGTCCGCCGTGGGGATGTGGTCGGAATGCAGCGTCGTGCGCGGCACGCTGCGCGGGGCGGACAGCCACGCGTACATCCCCATGGCCTTGTAGTCGCGCTTGGCCATCGTCTCGCCGAAGAAGACGCGCGCGGGCTGGTTGGCAATGCGCACGTCCACGCCCACGGCCTTCCACTGGCTTTGCAGCGTGGTCTGCACCAGCTCGCGCACGCGGTTGCCGGCCGTGGTCATGAAGGTCAGGCGCAACGGCTCGCCGTCCTTGTGGCGGATGCCGCGGCGCTTGTCGTCCCACCCGGCGGCGTCGAGCAGCTCGCGCGCCTTTTCGGGATCGTGGCCGTAGGTGGGGACGTCCTCCGCGTGGGCGTCGGCCAGCGGGCTGATGGGGCCGTCCGCCACCGGCTGCTCGCCGCCGAAGAGCTGCTGGACGATCATCTCCCGGTCGGCGGCATAGGCCAGCGCGCGGCGCACCTTCCGGTTCTTCAGGATCGGGTTGCCCAGGTTGAAGTCGATGTGCTCGTAGATCAGCCCCGGCTTGAAGGCGAACTGAAAGCGATCGCCCGCGCGCTCCTTGAGCTTCAGCGCCTGGTTCACCGTCAGGCCCAGCTCGCCCGCGATCATGTCGATGCTGCCGGAAAGCAGGTTTGCTTCCAGTGCCGCCGCGTTCTCGATCGTGCGCACCACCACGCGGTCGAAGGCGGGCGGTTCGCCGTGCCACTCGGGGTTGGGCTCGAACACCGCGCGCGAGCCGCGCTCCACCGACGCCATGCGGTAAGGGCCGTTGTAGAGGCCCGGATTGGTGGGCTGGCGCTGGAAGGTGGTGCGATGGCGGTACTCGGCCGGGTCGGCGTCGAAGACCTCGCGCTCCAGGTGCGCGGGCAGGAGGGGCATGGAAAACGCGTTGTAGTCGAAGGTCACGCGGTCGATGTGCAGCGTGAAGCGCTTGGGGCCGTGGACCTCAACTTCGCGGATGCGCTCGTAGATCTCGGTTCCCGGCACACCCGATTTGGGGTGCTGGCCCACGCGCACGGCGAACTTCACGTCCTCGCTGGTCACCGGGTGACCGTCGCCCCAGCGCGCCTCGGGGTGCAGCTTGTAGGTGATGGCGATGCCGGTGTCGCCGTTCGGCAGGGTCTCCTTTTCCGCCAGGCCGTTGTCCAGCGTCGGCACCTCGGTGCAGAGCATGCACACGAGATCCCAGTCCGGCCCGTAGGCCGTCACCGGCCGGCGCGTCAGGCCGTGCATGTAGGCCTTCGCCAGCATGGCGTTGATGCTGGGATGAAAGGTCGAGGGGAACTGGTCGATCCCGATGGTCAGCGTGCCGGCGCCGCCGGCCTCGCCATCCTGCGCCGCCGCGCCCGCGCTCGTGAGCGCCAGGGCCGCCGTGATCGCTGCTGCCGCCAGCGCGCGCATCCAGCCGCCTCCTCTCCCGGTGATCGTGGGCGAAGAGGATAACGGGGCGAAGCGCGCGGTGCAGCCGGTGAGGATGGGGCAGCCGCTCAGGACGGCGCGCCGGCGGGCGCGGCGGCCTTGCCCGTGGCGATCACGCGGGCCGCCGGCAGCACGGCCGTCACGGTCGTGCCTTCGCCCGGCGCGGTGTGGATATCCAGGTGTCCGTCGTGCATCTCCACGATCTGGTTGCTCAGCGCAAGGCCCAGGCCGGTGCCCTGATGATCGCGGGCGTAGGGGCTGGCGACCTGGGTGAAGGGCTCCAGGATCTGCGGCACGTCAGCCGGGTCCATGCCGGCGCCGGTATCGCGCACGCGCACGGCCGCCTCGCCGCTGTCCAGCAGATCGCATTCGATGCGCACGGACCCGCCCTCGGGCGTGAACTTGACGGCGTTGGAGACGAGGTTGAGCACGACCTGCCGCATGCGTGCCGGGTCGCAGCGCACGCGCGCGTCCCACGCCCCGGTTTCGGCGCACGAAAGCGCGACGCCGCGGTGCTCGGCCGTGACGGAAAGCATGCGCTCGGCCTCGCCGCACAGGGCGCGCAGCTCCGTCTCCTCCTCGTTGAGCGAGAAGCGCCCGCTCTCCAGCCGGGCCACGTCCAGGACGTCGTTGATGACCTCCAGCAGATGGGCGGCGCTGGCGTGGATGTCGTTGCTGTACTCGCGGTACTTGGCGTTGCCGAGCGGGCCCATGACCTCGTGCTGCAGCATCTCCGAGAAGCCCAGGATGGCGTTCAGCGGCGTGCGCAGCTCGTGGCTCATGTTGGCGAGGAAGCGCGTCTTGGCGGCGTCCGAGGTTTCAGCTTCCTGCTTGGCCGACTCCAGGGCGTCCACGGTGCGGCGCAGCTCCTCGTTGGATCGGGCCAGGTCCTGCGTGCGCTGCTCCACCAGCTCTTCCATGTGGCTCTGGTAGCCGCGGATGCGGTCCAGCATGTCGTTGAAAGCGGCGACCAGCTCGCCGACCTCGTCGCGCCAGCGCCGGGGCACGCGCACGGAGAGATCGCCCGTGCGCCGCACGCGGTCGGCGGCGCCGGCCAATTCCTCGATGGGGCGGATGATGAAGCCGCACAACGGGCGCGCCAGCAGCACCGCGATGGCGATGGCCCCGATAACGACGGCGGCCCCGGCGGTGAGCAGCGTGGTGCGCGAGTCCTTCAGGGGTTTCAGCCCGGCCTTGACCTGGAGATGGGCGACCGCGCGCCCGTCCTTGCGGATCGGGTGAACGACCTCAACCGTTTCCGGCCCGAACTGCATGCGGGTGTCGCTGGCGGGCGTTTGCCAGCGCACCCGCGTGTTGCCGGGATAGCGCGCCAGCACCGCCCCGTCCGGCAGAACGATGCGCGAGGCGCGCACGTTCGGCTCCTGATGCAGGCTGGCGAGAGTCGTTCGCGCGCTCGCCGGATCCTCGAAGATGACGGCGGCGGCCAGATTGTTCGCCGTCACGCGCGCCAGCCCGCGCATCTGCTGCGCCAGCGCATCGCGCGTGCGGTTCAGGCCGATGAAGCCGTAGGCGGCCGCCATGACGGCCACCGCCGCCACGCTCACGGCGACGACGACCGCCGTGACCTTGGTGCGCACGGAGCTGTTGGCGAAGCGGTGCGTGAGGTCAGCCATTACCCTTCCTGATGACCTCTTCCGCCAGCCGGAGCAACCCCGCGCGCACCTGCAGCCCCGACCGGGTCAGCGCCGACAGGTTCACGCGGAAGCGCAGTT
This sequence comes from Limimonas halophila, assembly GCF_900100655.1. NCBI lineage: Bacteria > Pseudomonadati > Pseudomonadota > Alphaproteobacteria > Rhodospirillales > Rhodovibrionaceae > Limimonas > Limimonas halophila. The sequence goes on along the minus strand of NZ_FNCE01000008.1, from coordinate 27,098 downwards.
TGCCGCCCCGGCGCATCAGCCCGATGTGCCCGCCGCGCCGGACGAAGCCGCGGCCGTCGCCGATCAGCAGGATGGCGCGGCGCTCGGCCGTGCGGCGAATCGCGGTCGGGGGCGGCCGCTCGCCGGCCAGCACCAGGAGGTGACAGGCTGGCGGCACGCTGGTGGCCTGTGCCACGGTGCGCGTGCGCACCGTCGCCCCACGGACCGTCTTCCCCGTCAGGCGCGCGTAGGCGGACGGGGCGATCGAGCCGCGTTGAAAACACAGCGTCAGGGTCTCGCCCGGCTGCTTGTTGCCGGGCCAGGTGACGAACTTGGCGAAGTTGAACACGAATCCGGCTTTCACGTCGTCCGCCGACGCCGCCGCGGCGCCGGAGGTGGTGGCCGGGATCGTGAAGCCCAGCGCGGCCGCCACCAGGCCGTGTGCCGCCACCGACACCAGCCAGCGGCGTGCGGACTGGCGGGATGGCGGGCCAGGGCGGGGCATCTAGAAGCGCACCTCGAGGCTGGCGAAGACGCTGCGCTCGGCCCGCGTGGTGGCGAAGCCCGGGAAGGCGCCGGTACGGAATTCCGTGGTTTCGGCCTCCAGCAGATTGCGGCCGCTCACCTCCAGGGTTGTGTCGGGGGCCAACTCCCAGGCCACGCGGGCGTCGAGCTGGACGTAGGCGGGGACATTCGCCGCCGGCAGCTCGTCCACGGCGCGCAGCGTCGTGTCGACACGTAGATCGTCGCGCACGCGCCAGCGCGAGCGCAGCGCGCCCTGGTGCGCCGGGGTTCGCCCTTCCATGTCCCGGGCTTGGGCCCGTCCGTCCGGCCCGCTCCCATCAACGTCCAGCTCGATGAAGGAATAGCCCGCCGTCAGGCGCCAGGCCGGCGCGACCTGCCACGTGCCCTCCACCTCCACGCCCGCGCTGGTGCCCGATAGGGTGTTGTCGAAGACGCTGACGACCTCGACGCGCTGCGGATTGATCGCGGCGCTGGTGCCGACGCGGCGCGTGCCGATCAGGTCGTCGTGGTCGTTGAAAAAGGCGGATACGGCCAGGCGCGTGTCCGGCGACGGCCGCCCCCGGTAGCCCAGCTCGTAGGCGATCAGGCTGCTCGCGTCCACGTCGTCCGTGCCGCGCACCACGGGCACGACGGGCGCGCCGTTGTTGGCCGCGGCGTTCGTGGGCACCGCGAAGTCGCCGTCGGCCTCGACGCGCGAGGGGGTGCGAACGGCGCGGGACACCGCGCCCCAGAGCGTGTGGCGCGGAGCGACCCGCCAACTCGCGCGCACGTTCGGCTGCACCTCGACGCCCGTGTAGATGTTGCGCGACAGCTTGCCGCCCAGGATCAGGTCGAGCGTTTCGGTGAGCGCGATCGTGTCCTGGGCAAAGGCGCTCAGCCGGGTGGTGACGCGGGTGTCGTCGCGCACCCCCAACGTCGGCGTCTCGCGGATGGATTCGCGGACGGCGCGGAAGCGCAGCCCCCAGATCAGCTCGTGCGCACCCCGCGGCGCAAGCCGGTGCTGGCCGTGCAGGTCGAGGCGGTCGCGGTCGATACCGATCAGCGTGGAGTCGAGCGCGGTGTGATCGTAGCTCCCCTGGACCTGCACCCGGCCGCCCGCGGCAAGCGTGCGCGACCAACGGCCGGTGACGTGGCCGAGCGTGGTTTCGTTGGCGCCCAGGGCCGTGCGCGAGCCGGCCGTCGCCGGGTCCACGACGTCGACCTCGGTGTTCACCTCGCTGCGCCGGGCGCCGCCGGACACCATCAGGTCGCCGCCGAGCGCGGGCGTGTCGGCGCGGAACGACAGCTGGCCCAGGGTCCAGGCGTCGTCGAGTGTGCCACCACCCACGCGCTCGCCGGCCTTGCGGCGGCGGGCCTTGGCGGACACACGGGCGGTGCCGCCGCCCAGGCGGCCGCCGTGGCGCATTTCGGCGATGGCGCGGTCCACCGTGCCGCTGGTTAGGCGGGCGTAGCTGCCCTGTGTGGCCGCGCTGTCGCGCGTGATGATGTTGATGACGCCGTTGACCGCGTTGGCGCCCCAGATCGCGCCGCCGGGGCCGCGCACCACCTCGATGCGCTCGATGTTGTCCAGAACGAGGTCGTGCCGGTCCCACACCACGCCGGAGAAGAAGGGTGTGTAGATCGACCGGCCGTCGATCATGACCAGCAGCTTGTTGGCCGTGGCGGCGTTGAAGCCGCGCGCCGAGACGGCCCAGGCGCCCGCGCCGATCTGGGCCACCTGAACGCCCGGCACCAGCCTCAGGGCGTCCGGAATTGTGGTGACCCCGGCGCGGCGGATCTCGGCGCGACTCAGGACGGACACGGCAGCCGCCGCGTCGCGCACCGCCTGCGGGTAGCGCGAGACCGAGGTGACTTCGACGTCCATCAGCTGTTCGAGCGACATCTCGGTGTAGTCGCCCGACGCCGCGTGCGCGGGCAGGGCCGCGGCGAACGACAGGACGACCGCTACGGCGCATCGCGTCCGGCGCTGGCAAAGCTTCGCCCCGTTTGCGCCCGGGGCCGGTGTGACGCGGCCCACGCTGACCCCCCGATCGTGGCGCCGCCGCATGCGGCCGGCGGCCATCATCCCCCATTGGGGTTATGCCACGATCAGACTAAACGAGCGTTAAATTTCATGCACGGGGATTGAGGCCACCGGTTGCGGCGGGGCGGGCTGGCGCCGGTCAGCTCCCGCTGCCGTCCGGGCCGCCGTGGGCCGCCGACCACGCGTCCGGATCGTTCAGGAAGTCGCGCACGGTCGCAAGGCCCTGGGCGTCGAGGTAGCCCTGTTCCTCCGCCACCGCGACGGTGTCCCACCAGGTCGCCAGCGCGTGCAGCTGCACGCCGCGGTCGGCCAGCACCCGGGTGCTTTCGGGGAAGATGCCGTAGTGGAAGAGGACGAAGGCGTGCTCGACCGTGGCGCCCGCCTCGTGCAGCGCGTCGACGAACCCGGCCTTGGAGCCGCCGTCGGTCGCCAGGTCCTCCACCAGCAGCACGCGCGCGCCGGGCCGGAGGTGGCCCTCGATGCGGGCGTCGCGGCCGAAGCCCTTGGGCTTCTTGCGCACGTAAACCATGGGTAGCCCCATGCGCTCGGCCAGCCACGCGGCGAAGGGGATACCGGCGGTCTCGCCGCCCGCGACGGCGTCGAAGCAGGCGTAGCCCGCGCCCTCTTCGATGGTTTCCCGGCCCAGCGCCATCAGCTTGGCACGGGCGCGCGGATAGCTCATCACCGCGCGGCAGTCGACGTAGACGGGGCTGCGCCGGCCCGAGGTGAAGGTGAAGGGGGCGTCGGGGCTGAACAGCACCGCGCCGATCTCCAGCAGGATGCTGGCGGTGGTGCGGGCCTGCGGGGTGAGCGCCTGCATGCGGGTGTCCTCCGTACCTCAGCCGCGCAAGCGATAGGCGGTCCGGCGCCGCGGCTCAACGGCAAATGCATCCGAATCCACGCGTATCCGCACGACTCCTGGCCTGAAGGGGCGAAGCGCGTTATCCTCTCCGTTCAAGCATACGGGCGTTTCACGATGCGAGCGTGCCCCGATCTCAGCCTGTATCTGATCCTGGGCGCCGCGGACACGGCGGGGACGCCCTTTGAGGAGGTTGTGCTCAGCGCCGTGGCCGGCGGCGTGAGCGTCGTTCAACTGCGTGACAAGCACACCTGCGCGCGCGACCAGGTGGCGAACGCCAAGCGCCTCAAAGCGCTGCTCGCCCCGCGCGGGGTGCCGCTGATCGTCAACGACCGCGTGGATGTGGCCCTGGCTGCTGGCGCCGATGGTGTGCATCTCGGCCAGGACGACATGCATGCGGCCGACGCACGCCGGCTGATCGGCGAGGAGATGCTGATCGGCACCTCCGTGCACAACGCGCATGAGGCCGCCGGCGTCGATCCCGAGCTGGTGGACTACGTCGGCATCGGGCCGGTTTTCGGCACCGGCTCCAAGGCGGACCCGGACCCCGCCATCGGCCCCGAGGGCGTGGCCGAGTTGTCCCGGCAGGTGGGGCTGCCGGCCGTGGCGATCGGCGGCATCACGGGCGCGAACGCGGGCCAGCTCGCCGGCACGGGCGTCGACGGCCTGGCGGTGATTTCCGCCATCTGCCACGCGGACGATCCGGGCGCGGCGGCCCAGCGCATCCGCCGCAGCTTCGGCGCCGACAATCTGGTCGCCGGGTGATCCCGTCATTCACCGTTAAACGGCGATGGGCGCCTTGATCGCGGGGTGGGGGTCGTAGCCCGTGACCGCGACGTCATCCAGGGTGTAGCCGTCGATGGTCGCCGGCGTGCGGCGCAGGCAAAGCCGCGGCTGCGCGGCCGGCGTGCGCTGAAGCTGGGTGCGCGCCTGCTCCACGTGGTTGCGGTAGAGGTGCACGTCGCCGCCGGTCCACACCAGCTCGCCCGGACGGAGCCCGGTCTGGTCCGCCAGCAGCGCGGTCAGCAGCGCCGCCTCGAAGATGTTGAAGGGCAGGCCCAGGAAAACGTCGGCGCTGCGTTGGTAGAGCAGGCAGGACAGGCGCTCGCCGGCGACGTGGAACTGGTAGCTGACGTGGCAGGGCGGCAGCGCCATGCGGTCCAACTCCCCCACGTTCCAGGCGGAGAGCAGGTGGCGCCGGCTTTCGGGACGCGTGCGCAGCCCCTGGATCAGCGCGGCGATCTGGTCGTGGTGGTGACCGTCGGCATCCACCCAGTCGCGCCACTGCTTGCCGTAGACCGGGCCCAGGTCGCCCCAGCGCACGGCGAAGGTCTCGTCCTCGATAACGCGCTGCTCGAAGCTGGCCTGGTCGATGGCCTCGCCGGTCTGGCGGCGGTAGCGCTCCAGCGGCCAGGCGGTCCAGATGCGCACGCCGTGGCGGAGCAGCGGGCGGATGTTGGTGCTGCCGGAGAGGAACCAGAGCAGCTCGCAGGCGGCGTGTTTCCACGCCACCTTCTTGGTGGTGAGCAGCGGCGCGCCCGCCGTCAGGTCGAAGTGCAGCGTGGCGCCGAAGAGCCCGAGCGTGCCCACCCCCGTGCGGTCGCCGCGCGCTTCGCCGTCGCGGAGCACCCGCGCCAGCAGGTCGAGGTACTGCGTGTCGGGATGGGCGGGGTCGGTCATGGCGGGCTCCGGCTCACGGGAGCGCGAGGGTAGCCGCCGACCGGGGGCACGCCAAGCAGCGGCTGGGGCCTTCAAACAGCCGCGCCAACGCCCTATATTGATTGATGTCGGGTCGCACCCGACTATGGCGATAAACGGCACGCCAACTAGACGTAGCGGACCCGGGGGCAGTACCCGGCGCCTCCACCAACACGCCGGCCGGCGCGGCGCGCGCCGCCGGCCTTCCTCCCGGCTCAGGGGGATCGAGGGGGGCGAACCAGGATCGACGCGCGTTGAAAGGCGTGCCTTTCGCTCGGCAGCCCGCCGTGATCGGGCATCCCAAGAAGTGCGAACGACAATCGCGCTCCGGTTGCTGCGGCTGCGTAATAGCAGCCTAGGCGACCGCCTGAAATCCCTGGTCCACTGAGCAGGGCCAGGTGGGGTTCGGGGCCACCTAGCAACAGAAGGCCCCATTTCTCGTATGCATGGCGGACGGCCCACTTTCCTCGCCCGCGGGCTTCGGGTTAGAAGCGTGCGCCGAACACGTGAAGGCGACGCGGGAGAGCGGGGATGACCGAGAGCGGCGACGGTCTCCACTACGATGTCATGGTGGAAAACGCCCTGCGCGGGGTCGTGCGCGAGGCGTTGACGTATGTGGCCGAGCACGGGCTGCCCGGCGAGCACCACTTCTACATCACCTTCCGCAGCGAGCATCCCGGCGTCGACATGCCGGCGACCCTGCGGGAGCGCTATCCGCACGAGATGACGGTCGTGCTCCAGTACCAGTTCTGGGACCTGGACGTGGGCGAGGACGCCTTCGCCGTCACGCTCAGCTTCAACAACCGGTCCGAGCGCGTGGTCGTGCCCTTCGCGGCGGTGACCTCCTTCGCCGACCCCTCGGTGCGCTTCGGTCTCCAGTTCGAGGCGGGCGACGACAGCGGCGTTCAGGCCGACGCCGGCGAGGTCGAGCACGCCAACCCGCAAACGCCCGCCACGGAGTCCGCGGGCGGCGCCGGAGACGAGGCGGCCGAAGAGGCGCCGGGCGACAACGTGGTCACGCTGGACCGCTTCCGCCGCAAGGAGTGACGCCCGCGCTTTCCGGAGCGGCGCTTCCCGATGTGCTTGAGCCCGGCCTGCGCGTGGTCTTCTGCGGCAGCGCGGCCGGGCGGGTGTCGGCGGCGCGCGGCGCCTATTACGCCGGTCCCGGCAACCGCTTCTGGTGCGCGCTGGCGCAGGCGGGCCTGACGCCGCACGAACTGCGCCCCGAGGACTTCCGCAGCCTGCCGCGCCACGGCCTCGGCCTCACCGATCTCTGCAAAACGGCTAGCGGCGGCGACGCCGAGCTTCCCCGCGATGGCGACGACGTCGCGGGCCTCATCGCGCGCATCGACCGCGTGCGCCCCGCATGGGTCGCCTTCGTCGGCAAGCGGCCGGCGCGGGTCGTCTACGGCCGCCGCGTCGCCACGGGCGAACAGCCGGACTCGCCCTTCGCCGCCAGCCGCGTGTTCGTATTGCCGTCGCCCTCGGGCGCGGCGCGCGGGCACTGGTCGCTGGCGCCGTGGCTGGAGCTGGCGGCGCTGGCTGGCTTTCAGCCCCCGCCAACGCCGTAAACCGCGCGCAGGTCGCGGATCAGCGCGCGCTCGTCACCCTTCCAGATGCCGTCCAGGCCCATGTAGACGTCCGCCAGCGCGCGCCGGCCGTGGGTGCGGCGGATGAAGCCGAGCAGCGCGTCGGCCGTCGCCACCGGCTGGTCGGTGTGGGCGAAGTGGCCCGCGCGGGGGATGAGCCGGGTTTCGACGTCGTCCGTGCCCAGCACGTTGGCGAAGCGGTGGATCTGCCCGGCGGGCATCATCTCGTCATACTCGCCCCAGGCCACGAGCGTCGGCATCGTGATGGTCTCGTAGGCGACGCCGTGCGGGTTTTTCTCCGGATGGTGCGGCAGGAGCTGCGCCGGGGCGAGCACGCTGGCGCGATCGGCGAGCACGCGGATGTTGTGCAGCTTCAGGCGCAGCGTCATCGAATCCGCGATGCCCGAGACGCCGTCGCCGCCCGCGTTGCGCTCGTAGTCCGTCTCCACGTAGGGGAAGGTGATGGCGCGGATGCTGTACTGGTTGTAGACGTCGCGGCGGTAGACCATCGACTTGAGGATCTGCGCGAGCGTCTGGTCGAAGGCCGCCATGAGCTGGGCGAACTGGGCGTCCCCGGCCTGGGTGTTCGGGCACTGCGCGGCGCGGCCCACGGCCTGGATCTCGTTCACCGGGTAGCCGTCGAAGGCCACGGGGTCGAGCAGCGCCAGCGCGCTGACCCGCTCGGGAAAGCGCGCCGCGTAGTGCGCCGCGATGCCGCCGCCCCAGTCGTCCGCCACCAGCACGAAGGGCTGGCCGGGGAATTCGTGCTGCATCAGCTGTTCGAGCCAGTCGGTGTCGTTGACCCAACGCCACAGCGCGTTCGGGGCGTGGCCGTCGCGCTGGCCGTACATCCGGGGCTGACTGCTCTCCCCCATGCCCAGCATGTCCACCGAGATCGTGCGGCAGAACGGGGCCATCAGGCGCTGGATGGGCTCCCACTGCATGCGGTTGGTGGGCACGCCGTGCAGAAAGACCACCAGCGGGCCGCGATCGCCCTGCTTGGTCCAGGCGATGTCGAAGCGGTCCGTCCATTCCGGCATGGGATTAGCCGCGTCGCCGGTCGCCACCAAGCCGTGCGCGGGGGCGTGATAGCGGAAGCTCCCGTAGCTCGGCGCCCCGGGCGCGCGGTAGACTGACAGATCGGGCGCGTTGCCGGCGGCGCGGTCGGGCGGGTGGCTGAGCGCGTCGTAGAGACTGGGAACGGCCATCGGGTCGCTCGCGTCCTGCGTGTCATCGAAAAATTTGGAACAATTGTTTATATCGTGCGGTCGGCGGTCAAGGCAGCGTTGCTTGACCGTCATCCCCTTTATGCCTTTCCTAATCGCGTTTTCTGCCGGAAACCATCCTGCAGGTGACGTCGTCGAGGGGTTGAGGAGATCGCATGCGCCGCGTCGCCGTCCGCATCCTGCTGGCCGCCGTTCTGGCCGTTGCCGCCACGGGGGCGCCGGCGGAGACGGTGCGCGTGGGCGGCTACGCCTTTCCCCCGTACGTCGACGACCACTTGGCCGACGGGGGCGTCACCCAGGCACTGCTGCGCGAACTCAACGCGCTGCAGGACGCCCACAGCTTTACCTTCGTCCCCACCTCCGCGCGTCGCCGCTACCGGGATTTCCGGCGCGGGCGCTTCGACGTCATGCTGTTCGAGTCCCCGCGCTGGGGCTGGCGTGAGCGTGGGATCGCCTTCGACACCGTGCGCCCCATCGTCACGGACGGTGAGGTTCTGGTGGCGGCGGCCGACCGCGTGGACTCCCAGGCGTGGTTCGCCGAGGTCGCGGACAAGACGATCGCCGCCCACATCGGCTACCACTACGCCTTCGCCGACATGGAGAGCGATCCCGACCGGCTGCGGCAGGCCTTCGATATCCGTCTGAGCACGAGCCACCGCGAGAACGTTGCGAAGGTGCTGGACGGCCGCGTGGATGTGGCCGTCGTGACCATCTCCTTCCTGGAATTGATGTTCGACGAGCGCCCGGCGCTCGAGGCCAAGCTGGCGGTGTCGCGCCACCCGGATCAGATGTATCGCCTGGGCGCGCTGGTGCGCCCCGGTGGCCCGATCGGGGCCGCGGCGCTGACGCGGCTGCTGGACCGCGCCGAGCGTACCGGGAGGATGGAAGCCGTGCTGGCCCGCTTCGGGCTTGCCGGGAAGATGGTGTTCTGAAGAGCGGGCGGGCCGTGCTCGGCTTCCCCGCTCCCCCTTTACTGGCGCTTGGACCGGCAGCGGTAGAAACCGCGCTCGAAGGTGTCGAAGAACCGGCCCAGGTCCGGGTGGTCGATCTGCTCGCCCGAGGAGTCGGGTTCCAGGTGCCGCTCCGCCACGTAGGTGCGGTGCGAGGCGTCGTGGACGAGGACGTGGTACCAGGGCTTGTCGCGCGGCGGCTGGCTGCGCGCCATGATGCGGTACCACTCCTCGGTGCCGCGGTACTCGGGGTCGACGCCGACGATCACGCCGCGGTAGCCGAACTTGCGGTGGTGGACCACCTGGCCCACCGAGAACCGTGCCTGCTGCTCGCTCATCTGCCCGTGTTCGGTTCGGGTCGGGCCGCACAACCGGTGCGGCATCTTTCGCGTCCGGTTTCGAGATGGCATACGCCGTCCCGCCGGTGAAGGGGGAGACGGCGCGTGAACACCATTCCGGATCACCTGAAGGGGCTGCTGATCACGGCGCTGGGGGTCACGATCCTCTCGCCGGACGCGCTGCTGGTCGGTCTTGTCGAGGCCGGCGTGTGGACCACCGTGGTCTGGCGCGGGGTGCTGACCTTCCTGGCCCTGGCGGCGGCCATGCTGGTGATTCACCGCGGGCGGGCGCTGGGAGCCTTCCGCGCGACCGGGCGCTGGGGGCTGCTGGTGTCGCTCTTTTTCGCGGTGAACACCACGCTGTTCGTGTATTCCGTCACGCACACGGCCGCGGCGAACACCCTGGTCATCATCGCCGGCGGACCGCTGTTCGGCGCGGTGCTGTCGCGCGTCTTCCTGCGCGAGCACGTGGCGGCGGAAACCTGGGTGGCCACCGTCCTGGTGCTGAGCGGGATCGCGGTGCTGGTGGGCGACGGGCTGCAACAGGGCACCTGGGCGGGCGATCTGGCCGGGATCGTGGTCTCGCTCTCGCTGTCGGCGAACTTCGTGGTCATGCGCCACCGCAAGGACATCAACATGGTCCCCGCCACCGCGCTGGGCGCGCTGTGGTCGGCGGTGGGTGTGCTGGTCGGGGCCGTCGCCCTCGGCCACACGCCGCCTGTGCCCATCGGCGCGGGCGACGTGCCGTGGATGCTGGCCATGGGGCTGGTCGTGGTGCCCGGCGCGTTCGGCTTCATCACCATCGGGCCGCGCTACATCACCGCGCCCGAGGTCGGGCTGCTGATGCTGCTGGAAACGCTGCTCGGCCCGCTGTGGGTCTGGCTGGTGCTCGACGAGCTGCCCACGCCCACGGCCTTCGCGGCGGGCGTGTTCGTCGTCGTCACGCTCATCGCCTACTTCAGCGTCCGCCTGAAGCGTCAGGCCGCCGCGCGCTACGTCGCGTCGTAATCCGGCTGGTCCCGGCATCGTGGATAACCGGCATCGTGGATAAAAAGCCCCGGCCGGCAGTGCGCCGGCCGGGTGAAGCGTGTCCCATGCGGGGTGGGAGAGGGCACGACGGGACGGCCCGGCAGCCCCGGTCGGCGCCGCCGGCCGCGCGCCGGTCGTCTCGGCAAGGGGCCGCCGGGGGGCGGTGCCCGGTTTGCCGGGCGGCCGGAAACCCCGGAGCGGCTTTGATGCCGTGCGGAGCATGGGGCGGCACCGCGACAGCCGTGTGACGCGCGCATGACGATTGGATGAAGCCTTGTCCCACCGAGAAGCTGGACTGAATTCTGGTCCGCTTGCCACCGCACGCGGCAATCGCGCGGTCGCTATCTTGTGAATACGGCGAACTGGCCTGTACCTCAGGAAAAGTTTAACTTCTGACGAAAAGCTGGTTTTGCCAATCGAGCGCCGCCAAATGTTTGCGCGCGACAAAATTTAGCAAAGGAAAACGCGCGCCGGCGGCGGTCAACACGAACCGGGGAGGGACCAGATGTCCGGCGACGCCGCGCCCGAGCAGGGCCACAACCTCATGCAACGCCTCGCCGAGGAGGCGGGCGCCCTCGGCGTCGACCTGGCCGACGTGGCGGGCAGCGTGGCGGATCTCAGCGAGCGCGTGACCGCGCAGGCCGGGGCGCTGCAGCAGCTGCACCAGGCGACCAGCGAGGTCTCCGAGCAGAACACGCGCATCGCCGAGGCAGCGCGCCGGAGCCGCGACGACGCCGCCTCGGTCAGCGAGACTGTCGCCACCTCGCGCCAGTCGATCGACGAGTCCGTGGAGCAGATCCACGGCCTGGTGGATGCTGTGTCGAGCATGGAAGAGCGGCTGAACGGGCTTCAGACCGCGCTGGAGCAGGTGGGCTCGGCCGCCTCGCGCATCGACGCCATCGCCAAGCAGACCAACCTGCTCGCCCTCAACGCCTCCATCGAGGCGGCGCGCGCCGGCGAGGCGGGCAAGGGCTTCGCCGTCGTGGCCGACGAGGTGAAGGAGCTGGCCAACCAGACCGGCAAGGCGACGGAGGAAATCAGTTCCACGCTCAGCCACCTGCGCGAGGAGGCCGACGCCCTGCTGCGCCAGGGGCGGGACTCGACCGAGCGGGCCCGCAGCGTCAGCCAGGGCACGCAGGTCATCCGCGACGGCGTCGGCAGCATCGCCGAGGCGATGAGCGGCATGGAGGATCGCGCGAACCATATCGCGGAAGCGGCCGAGACGATCGAGTCCAGCTGCACCGAGCTGGTGACGACCGTGAAGGATCTCTCCGAGGGTGTGGAGGCGTCGAGCGCCACGCTGTCGGAGGCCGGTGAGCGCACGGATCGCCTGAAGGACAGCGCCGAGCGCCTGATCGGCCTTACCGCCTCCGCCGACGTCGAGACGGTGGACACCCCCTTCATCCAGCTCGCGCAGCAGAAGGCCGACGAGATCGGCCGCGCCTTCGAGGACGCCATTGCTCGGGGGCAGATCGACGAGGCGACCCTCTTCGACTTCCGCTACGAGGAGATTCCCGGAACCAACCCGGTGCGCCACGAAGCGCCGTTCAGCACCTTCACCGACCGCGTGCTGCCGCCCATCCAGGAACCCGCGCTGCAGACGGACGAGCGCATGGTGGCCTGCTGCGCCGTGGACAAGAACGGCTACCTGCCCACGCACAACAAGCACGTGTCCTACCCGCAGTCGGACGATCCCACGTGGAACGCCAAGTACAGCCGCCAGCGCACCTGGTTCCAGGACCGCGTGGGGCGCGCCGCGGGCGCCAACACCGAACCCTTTCTGCTGCAGGCGTACCGGCGCAAGATGGGAGACCACAACCTGTTGCTGAAGGACGTGTCCGCCCCGATCTACGTCAACGGCAAGCATTGGGGCGGCGTGCGCATCGATTATCGCGCCTAGAGCAGATCGCCGTAAAGCGGAATCAGCTCGTTCGGGGTGTCACGCCCACGCCGCCGTGGCCGTCCCGGCGTGATTCCGCTTGCTCGTGCGTGAATCTGCTCGCACTCGCACAGGAAAAACAGGAACCTAGCGTGAGGCTTCCGACTTTCTTGGCAAACACGATTTCACGCACGATGCTCTAACCGCCGGCCCCGGCTCTTCCCTGCCGCCGCCGGGGTGCGCCATGCTTGCCCCGAACGCGGGAGGACGCCGGTGCTGTTCTTCGTCTACGGCACACTCATGGACCCGGACCTGCGGCGCACCGTCTTCGGCCGGCGTGCCGGGGAGGTGCGCGTCACGCCGGGGGTGTTGCTGAACCACGTTCGCCGGACGGCGGCCGGCGGTCCGTTTCCCGTGGTGCTGCCGCGGCCCGGCGGGCGCGTCCCCGGCTATTTCCTGGAAAACCTGGACCGCGAGCTGCTGCTGTGGATGGCGCACTTCGAGGGTCCCGGCTACCTGCCGCGGCGGGTGACGGCGTGGGACGCCCGTGGCGGCCGCCTGCGACCGTGGACCTTCGCGCCGGTGGAGACGCCGGCGGTGCGCGCCGAGGGCTGGGACATGCGCCGCTGGCAGGCCGTTCACAAGCCGGCCGTGCAGCGCGAAGCGAAAACCTGGATGCTGGCGACACGGCCGGGGCATCCGCTGGCACTGGACGTGAGCTGGCTGGGGCGGCGCCGGCTGCGCGATGTCGTCGCTGGCGGTGACGACCAGCCGCAACCCAATCCGGACATGCCGCCGTCGGCCGAAGACGCGTTCACGCTGGCGGCCTGAAGGGGATCTTACCCGCCCTCGTTGGCCTGGAACGCCACCTCGACACCGCCGCCCGGCTGGATGACGAGGCAGCTGCGGTCGACGGCCTCCAAGAGGCGGCAGGCCTGCATGGCGCGCGGCCGGGCCAGGCCGCGCAGGCGGGCGCGGTAGATGTGGCCGCTGCTCGCGTCGATGCGGGTGACGGCGACGTCCGTGCCGGTCAGCAGCGTGGGCGCCTGCTCGGCGGCCTTCATGGCGGCCAGCCGGGCCGGCTGGGCGCGCGAATAGGCGCCCACCTGGACGGCCCACTGCCCACGCTCGTGCGCGAAGGTGCGGCCCTCACGGCGCACGTCCGCGGGCCGGCCGCCGTCCGGCGGGACCGGCACATCGCGCTGGCTGATGTCGCCCATGCCGCTGGCGCCATTGTCGGCGGCGTCCTCGGCGCTGGCCAGGCGAATGCTGCGCGACGGCTTTTCCGACGGCGGCCCGACCACCTCGATGTTGCGGCGCTCGCGCACCTGGGCGAACGCGCGGTCCAGCAGCGTCATCATGTGTTGATCGCGCGAGCGCGCCGACTGCCCGCCCATGACGACGCCGATCAGCCGGCGGCCGCGGCGCTCGACCGAGGCGACGAGGTTGAAGCCGGCATCCGAGGTGTAGCCGGTCTTGATGCCGTCGGTGCCCGCGTATTTGTCCAACAGGTTGTTGTGGTTGTGGTAGGTGTGGCCGTCGTAGGTGAAGGCCTCCCGCTGGAAGTAGCGGTAGAAGTGTGGGAAGTTGTCGATCAGCGCATCGGCGAGGCGCGCCATGTCGCGCGCCGTCGTCACCTGGTGGCGGTTGGGCAGGCCCGAGGCGTTGCGGAACTGCGTGCGCCGCATGCCCAACTCGCGCGCGGTTTCCGTCATCTTCAGGGCGAAGCGGAACTCGCTGCGCGCCAGTGCCTCGGCCAGCACGACGGCGGCGTCGTTGGCGGACTTGGTCACGACACCCAGAATGGCGTTGCGCACGCTGATCGTCTCGCCCGCCCGCAGGTGGAGTTTCGTTGGGGTCATGCCCGCCGCGCGCCGGGAGACGTAAAGCTGTTCGTTCAGCTTCAGGCGACCCTCCTTCAGCGCCTCGAAGGTCATGTAGAGGGTCATCATCTTGGTCAAGGACGCTGGATAGAGCCGCGCGCGCGAATTGGCGGCGTGCAGCACTTCGCCGGTCTCGGCGTCCACGACGATCGAGGCGTAGCCGGCGCGCGCCGGCGAGCCGCTCACGACCAGCGCGGCTACAACCGCCAGCACAGCCGCCACAGCCGCCGGATGGGCCGCTGTGCGAACACAGCGGGCAGCCCGCCGGGCCGCGCCGCCAGCATGTGAAATCGGCCCCGTGCGCACGTCCCGGTCTCCCCCCGATGCCGGACCAGAAACACACCGCATCGGCTTTGCCGATGCGGGCCCTGCCACCTTCGAACGTAGCTTGGCACGGTTGCGGGAGTGTTAACAATCCCGCGCAGGGTTAGGACGAAGCCGGATTTCCGGTCACGTCGGCGTCCTCGGCGGGGGCGAGGCTGCTGCGCCGCCGGGCGTCTTCGGGGAGGAGGTTGTCGGCGAAGGGATCGTCGGGAAGCTGCGCGGCCATGTGGGTGAGGTTGCGGTTCCACCACTCCCGCAGCTCGCGCAGGTCGTCGTGCTCGAAGGTGGCCGTGCGCCACTGCCCGTCGGCGGCGGGCAGCGTCATCACGTCGACGGGATAGCCGACGTCGGCGGAACTCACGCGTGTCGAGTCGAACGACAGGTAGGCCGCCTTGAGCGCCATGCGCAGCGGGGTGTCGTAGGTGACCGTGCGGTCCAGGATGGGCTTGCCGTAGCCGCTGGCGCCGACGGCGAAGTAGGGCGTGCGCTCGGTGACCTCGATCCAGTTGCCTTCCGGGTACACCAGGTAGGCCGTGGGATGCGGGTCGCCGGGGAGCTGGCCCGCGATGATGGCGTGCAGGTTGAAGGTGAGCCGCGAGGCCTCGACGGCGGCCTTGTCCTCCTGCGCGGTCCGGCGCAGGCAGCCGGCGTAGGTGTCCACGGCGTCGAGCAGGCGCGTGCTCTCGCTGTCGCCGTGCGTGGGCAGCTCGCGGTCCAGATAGGCCAGCGTCTTGTCGCGCAGCGAACGCAGGCCCGAGGTCATGACGACGAACTGCGACCCCTCCGGCCCGTGCAGCGTCGCCTTGCGCGCCGAGGACACCTGGTTGCCGCTGGTGATGCGGCCGTCGGCCAGGCAGACCAGTCCCTCGCGAACGCAGATCGCCAAGGCGTACGTCATTGCGCGTCCTTCCCGACTCCAGCGCGAAAGCGGCGCGCAACCTGCCAGCTGGCCCGGGTGCCGGCAACACGCGGGTGGCCGGCGGGCGGATTCTGCGTCCGTGCGGGCTGCGGCCGGCG
This sequence comes from Limimonas halophila, assembly GCF_900100655.1. Classification (NCBI taxonomy): domain Bacteria; kingdom Pseudomonadati; phylum Pseudomonadota; class Alphaproteobacteria; order Rhodospirillales; family Rhodovibrionaceae; genus Limimonas; species Limimonas halophila. The sequence goes on along the minus strand of NZ_FNCE01000008.1, from coordinate 11,779 downwards.
GCGGCGTCAGGCGGAGACGGTCGGCGGGCTCCCGGCGCGGGCGTGCAGGCGCTCGCGCGCGGCGGATCGCGCCGCTTCGACGGTTCGGAAGCGGGTCTGGTCGATGGGGGCGACGGCCGGCAGCGCGGCGAAGAGGACGTAGCCGCCCCGCGTCGGGATGAGGACGCCCACCTGATGGTCGTCGACTTCGAGGACCAGGGCCGCCATGGGCGAGGCTCCGCGTTCGCTGGTCGATGGTGGAGTCCCGCAGCCGGCGTGACCCGGGCCGCTCCCGGCCGCGCGGGGTGCACGGGCGGGGCGGTGTCGCGTCCTGTGTGCTGTGGGAAGCCGCGCGGAGGCTTGCCCATCGCCGCTGTCGAAGCTTTGACTCGCATCAATTTGGGGTGGCGCAGGCGTGGTACGGCACATGGAGCAGCGCATGGATGCCGGACCGTCCAGCGGGCCGGGGGCGGGCACCTCGGGCATTGCCGTGGGTTGCTCAGGTGTCATATCCCTTGGTGAGTTGACCCGGACGGGAGAGACTTCGGCATGCAGCAGCGGCTGACGGAACTGGAATTCCGCACGGCGGGTCAGGGTTTTTACGAAATGACCCAGGCCGTCGCCGAGTGGGTAAACGAGCAGACGCTGCAGGATGGCCTCTTGACGCTTTACCTGCGCCACACCTCGGCCTCGCTCGTTATTCAGGAAAATATCGATCCGGACGTTCAGCACGACATGCTGGACTTCTTCCGTCAGCTCGTGTGCGAGGATACGGCCCTCTACCGTCACACGGCCGAGGGCTCCGACGACCAGCCCGCCCACATCCGCGCGGCGCTGACACAGACGCACCTGGCGATTCCGGTGCGCGACCGGCGCATGCTGCTGGGGCGGTACCAGGGAATCTTCCTGTTCGAGCACCGCCAGAACCCGAAGAGCCGTCAGCTGGCGCTGCATTTGCTGGGCGAGTAACCGCGTCGCCGGTACACCCGCCACCCGGCGGGCACGCCGCCGCCATCTTTCTGGCACATCCCGGCGCCTGCATGGCACGCTGCGGCGTCAGCGACGCCGTGGCCGCGGGCCACGCAGCCGACGCCAGACCATGCATCCGACTCAGGTCCCCATGAGGAGCCGTTCCATGACAGTCGCCCACCTGACGCGCGCGCTTGCGAGCGCCGCCGTCGCGCTGGCGCTCGCCACGACCGCGCAGGCGCAGCAGAAGGCGCCGGACACCTTCGCCCCGCTGGCGCAGAAGCTGCTGCCCGGGGTCGTGAACATCTCCACCACCCAGACCGTCGAAGGCCGCGGCGGGATGCTCGGGCAGCTGCCCGAGGGCCATCCGCTGCGCGAGTTCTTCGAGCAGTTCGGCGGCGCCCCGCAGCAGGAGCGCGAGCGCGAGCTGCGGTCGCTCGGCTCCGGCTTCGTCATCGACGAAGAGGGCTACGTCGTCACCAACCACCACGTCGTGAAGAAGGCGGACGAGGTCACCGTCATTCTTCAGGACGATACCCAGATCAAGGCGGAGATCGTGGGCTCGGACCCCGAAACCGACCTGGCGCTGCTCAAGATCGACGCCGACAAGGAGTTGACGGCGCTGAGCTGGGGCGATTCCGAAAAAGCCCGCATCGGCGACTGGGTGCTTGCCATCGGCAACCCCTTCGGCCTCGGCGGCTCGGTAACGGCCGGCATCGTCTCGGCGCGGGGGCGCGACATCAACGCCGGTCCGTACAGCCGCTACATCCAGACCGACACCGCCATCAACCAGGGCAACTCGGGCGGGCCGCTGTTCAACATGGACGGCCAGGTAATCGGCGTGAACACCGCCATCCTCTCGCCCAGCGGCGGCAGCGTCGGCGTCGGCTTCGCCCTGCCGGCCTCGGTCGCCGAGCCCGTGATCGCCGACCTGCGCGAGGACGGCAAGGTGTCCCGCGGCTGGCTGGGCGTGACCGTGCAGCCCGTGACCGAGCAGCTGGCGAAGGGCCTGGAACTGGACGCCGAGCACGGCGCGCTGGTCGGCGGCGTCGCGGACGGCGCCCCGGCGCAGAAAGCCGGCCTCAAGACCGGCGACGTCATCCTGGAGCTGGAGGGCGAGAAGGTCGCGGATTCCAACGACCTCGCCCGCCGCGTGGCGCGCTTCGATCCCGGCGAGTCCGTCGAGATGACCGTCTGGCGCGACGGTGAGACGATCACGCGCACCGTGGAGCTGGGCGAGCGGCCCTCGGCGGCGGCCGAAAAAGCGCCCACGCAGAAGGACGAGCCGGACACCAAGCAAGCCGCCATGGCGCTCGGCGCGAAGCTGGCGCCCGCCAACGCCGAGGTGCTTGGTCAGTTCGACCTGCCGCGCGGCGTCGACGGCGCCGTGGTGGTCGAGGTCGCGCGGAACGGCCCCGCCGCCAGCCGCGGCATCCGGCCCGGCGATGTCGTCGCCCAGGTCGGTCAGACCGAGGTGACCTCGCCCGGCGACGTCTACGGCTACGTCAACGAGGCCCTGGAGCGCGGCGCGGACTCCGTGGTGCTCCTGGTCCAGCGCGACGACGGCTCGCACTTCGTGCCCGTGCCGCTGGCGAAGCCGGAGGAGTAATACCGCCGAGTTGATGAAATCATCGACCCCAACCCCCTCTGTCATCTCCCCCTTCCCCTGGCAGGGGAAGGGGGAGACGGGTTTGGGGCGACAGCCCGAAACCCAGAGGGGGATGGGGTTATGCTCGCGCAGCTTATGACTTGATTGGCTCGCTGGTATAACGCCGCCGGCACACGGACCATACGGCCGGACATGAAAAAAGGGGCGCGGCAGATCTCCCGCCGCGCCCCGATTTTTTGTGAGCCCGCGCGATTCGCGGGGGCGTCGGTGTTATTCGGCCGCCATGGCCTCGGCGTTCAAGGGGAAGTGGCAGGTGTAGCGGTGCGCGCCGCCGGCTTCGGTCAGGGGCGGCGCGGTCCGCGCGCACCGGTCCTGGGCATAGGGGCAGCGCGGGTGGAACTCGCAGCCCGAGGGCCGGTTCATCAGGCTGGGCACCTCGCCCTGGAGCTCCACGCGCGCATGCTCGGCGTCCGGGTCGGGCTCCGGGTTCGCCGAGAGCAGCGCCGCCGTGTAGGGGTGGCGCGGCGCGCGGAAGATGGTTTCCGTCTCGCCCTGCTCGACGAAGCGGCCGAGGTACATGATGGCCGTGCGGTCGGTGACGTGGCGGACCACGTTCAGGTTGTGGGTGATGATGAGGATCGCGAGCCCGAGTTCCTGCTGCAGGTGCGCGAGCAGGTTCAGCACCTCCCCCTGAACGGAGACGTCCAGCCCCGCCGTGGGCTCATCGGCGATGATGAGCTTGGGGTTGAGCGCCAGCGCCCGCGCCACGCCCACGCGCCGCGCCTGCCCGCCGGAGAGCTGGTGGGGGAAGCGCCCGCCGAAGTCCGGCGTCAGCCCCACCATCTGCAGGAGGCGGTCGGCCTCGGCGTCCAGGTCCACGTCCGTGCGCCCGTGGATGCGGAAGGGCTCGGTGATGAGCGCCCGCACCGTCAGGCGCGGCGACAGCGAGCCCACGGGGTCCTGGAACATCATCGCCATGTCGGCCCGCAGGGCGCGCAGCTCGCGCGCCGCCATGCCGCGCAGTTCCCGCCCCTCGAAGCGGACCGAGCCCTCCTGCGAGGGCGTCAGGCCCATGATCGCCCGGGCGACCGTGGACTTGCCGGAGCCGCTCTCGCCCACCAGCCCGAGGGTCTCGCCGGCCCGGACCTCGAAGGACACGCCGCAGACGGCGTCGATGAAGGGATCGTGCACGCCGCGCACCAGCGCGCGCACCGTGCCCAGGCTGCGGAAGCGCACGCGCAGGTCCTCGACGGAGAGCAGCGGCTCGCTCATGCCGGCACCTCCTCGGTCTCGGCGAGCAGGTGGCAGCTCGCCGTGTGGCCCTCGCTCACGCGGTGGCGGCCGGGCGCCTCGCGGGCGCAGCGGGCGTGCGCCCGCGGGCAGCGGTTCTGGAAGATGCAGCCCGGCGGCAGGTCGGAAAGGTCCGGGATCTCGCCGGGGATGGTGGGCAGCTGGCGCGTGGGCTCGCGGATGCGGCCCGGATCGCAGCGCAGCAGCGCCTGGGTGTAGGGGTGGCTGGGGTTGTGGAAGATCTCGCGCACGTCGCCGGCTTCCACGACCTCGCCCGCGTACATCACCACCACGTCGTCGCACAGCTCCGTCACCGTGCCGAGGTGGTGGGAGACGAAGAGGATGGAGCACCCCGTGTCGGCCTGCAGGCGCTTGAGCAGGTTGACGATCTGCACCTCCAGCGTGGCGTCCAGCGCCGTCGTGGGCTCGTCCGCCAGGATCAGCGACGGCTCCACCAAGAGCGCCATGGCGATGCAGATGCGCTGGCGCATGCCGCCGGAGAACTGGTGCGGATAGGCGGTGAGGCGGTTGTCCGGGTCGGGGATGCCCACGGTCGCCAGCATGTCGCGCGCGCGCCGGCGCTTGTCCGCCTTCGACCCGCCCATGCGGTGCTGGATTTCGATCATCTGATCGCCGATCGAGCGCACGGGGTTCAGGGCCGTCATGGGGTCCTGGAAGATCATCGACATGCGCGAGCCGCGCAGCTGGCGCATGCGGCGCTCGCTCGCCGTTGCCAGGTCCTCGCCCTCGAACAGGATGTGGCCCGAGACGATGCTGGCGTTGGCGGCGAGCAGACGGATGATCGTCGAGGCCAGCGTGGACTTGCCACAGCCGCTTTCGCCAACGACGCCGACGATGCGCCCGCGCGGCACGGTGACGTCGATGTCGCGCAGGGCGTGGACGGGGCCCGCCGGGCTGGCGAAGTCCAGCGACAGGCCCTGGATGTCCAGCAGGGGATCGGCCGCGGTCGCCATCACAGATCCTTTCGCAGCTTGGGATCGAAGATGTCGCGCAGCGCCTCGCCCAGGAAGGTGAAGCCCAGCGTGGTGATGATGATCGGAATGCCGCCCGCGATCACCGGCCAGGGCGAGTTGCTGATGTAGTTGAAGCCGTCGTTGAGGATCGTGCCCCAGGAGGGCGTGGGCGGCTGCACACCCATGCCCAGGAAGCTCAGGCCCGCTTCCATCGTGATCACGAGCGGCACGTCCATGCTGGCCAGGATCAGCAGCGGGCCGATCACGTTGGGCATGACGTGCACCGCCAAGATGCGCGGCGTGCCCGCGCCCAGCGCGCGTTCGGCCTGGATGAATTCGTCGTTGCGCAGGGACTGGGTCTGCGTGCGCACGATGCGCGCGTAGATGGGGACCGAGGTGATCGCCACCACCAGGACCACGGTCCACAGGCTGGGGCCCAGCAGCGTCACCACCGCCAGGGCGAAAATGACCACCGGGAAGGCGCGGATGGCGTCGAGCACCAGCAGCATGCCGCTGTCCAGCCAGCGCGGGCCGAAGCCGGCGATGAGGCCGAGCACCAGCCCCGCCGAGAGCGCCGTCGCCAGCGCCGCGAGCGCGACCTGGAGCGCCACGCGCCCGCCCATGATGACGCGCGAGAAGACGTCGCGGCCGAGCTGGTCCGTGCCCATGATGTGGTCCCACGAGGGCGCGGTCAGCCGTCCGCCCGCCATGATCTGCGTGTGGTCGTACGGGACGATCCACGGCGCCAGGATGGCGCTGCCCACCATCAGAACCACGAGGATCAGGCCGAACAGGCCGAGCTGGTCGCGGCGCAGGCGCCGCCAGTGCTGCAGGAGGGCGCTCGGCCGGCGCTTGCCGCCGGACGCCGCCCCGGTGTGTGCCGCCGCGGTCATGTCACAGGTTCTCCCGTGTCCGGGGGTCGAGCAGCCCGTTGATGACGTCCGCGATCGTGGTGGCGATGACGAAGAGCCCCGTGGTCACCAGCACACAGCCCATGACGACCGGGTAGTTGCGCGAGTCCACCGCATCCACGATCAGCGAGCCCACGCCGGGCCGGGCGAACACCGTCTCGGCGAACACCGCGGCCGAGAGCAGGTGGGCCATGCCCACACCGACGAGCGTGACCGTGGGCATAATGGCGATGGGCAGGGCGTAGCGCGTGACGATGTGCCGCTCCGCGACGCCGAAGGCGCGCACCATGCGCACGTGGTTCTCGCCCAGCACCTCCAGCATCGAGGCGCGGACGATGCGGGCCATGTAGCCCACCCAGGAGATGCCCACGGCGAAGGCGGGCAGGATCAGGTGTTCGAGCCCGTCCCAGAAGCCGCCGTCGCCGACGCCGATGGCGGGCAGCCAGTTCAGCGTTACCGCGAACAGCAGGAGCGCGTAGAGCGCCATGACGAAGGAGGGTATGGCGATCGTGCTCACCGAGAGCACGCCCGTGATCTTGTCGATCACGGTGTTGCGGCGCATGGCGGAATAGCACCCCAGCGGGATGCCGATCGCCGCCGCCCACGCGATCGAGGTCAGGATCAGCGTGATCGTGTGGGGCAGGCGCTCGAAAACGATGTCCGCCACGGGACGGTCGGAAAAGACGTCCCGGCCCAGGTCCCCATGGAGCAGATCCCAGAAGAAGCCCAGGATCTGGAGCGGCAGGGGCTGGTTGAGGCCCATTTCGGCGCGCAATTCGGCCTTCAGCTCGGGCGTTGCGCGCGGGCCGAGGATGATGGAGGCCGGGTCGCCCGGTACGGCGTGGATCATGAGGTAGAGCAGCGTCACCGCCACGATCACGATCGCCGCGGCAAGGCCCACCCGGCGGGCCAGAAAGAACCACACGGCGCGTCACCCTCCCGTTGTATCCCCATGCGGCCCGGCGGGCTCCACCCGGAAGCCCGCCGGACGGACGGTTGGTGCGCGGGGGTCAGACGGTCTTGAAGTCGCGGTACAGCGGCCGGCCGTCGGGGCGCACGCTCGGGTCCGACACCGTCTCGCGGTAGACCACGGGATTGCCCTCGTGGGTGACGAAGCGGTACGCCCCGGACTCCTCCATGATGTCCTGCATGCGGTGGTAGAGTTCGGCGCGCTTCTCCTTGTCCGCGACCTCGACGGCCTGCTTGTGCAGCTTGTCGAATTCCTCGTTGCAGAAGCGCTCCCAGTTCCACTTGCCGACCTGCTCGCAGGTGAACCACTGCGTGGCGTAGTAGGGGTCGGGCACCATGGAGAAGCGGTTCACGATCAGCTGGACCTTCTGCCAGCGGTCGCCCTCGCTCTCCATCCCGAGCGTCCAGAACGAGCCCGAGTCCTGCACGTTGATTTCCAGGTCGACGCCGATGCGCTTGAGCTGCGCCTGCACCACCTCGGCGATCGTCTTGAAGGTCGTCGCGTTCAGTGTGTCGATGGTCAGCGTGACGCTGTCCACCCCGGCCTTCGCCATGAACGCCTTGGCCTTTTCCAGGTCGCCTTCGGGCGGGATCAGGGCCTCTTCGCGGTGGCCGACCAGGCCCGGCGCGATGATGCCCGTGGACGGCTCCGCCTGGCCGAAGTAGGCGGCGTCGACGATCTGGCGCGTGTTGATCGCCCACTGGATCGCCTTGCGCAGGTTCTTGTCCTGCAGCTTGGGATGGTCGAGGTTCATCCCGACCCAGAGGTAATAGAGCGAGGGATACTCCTCGATCTTGGTTTTGGCCGGGGGCGACTGCTTGAAATTCTTCAGCGAGGCGAGGCTGATCTGCGTGAAATCCAGGTCCCCGGACTTGTAGGCGATCTCCGCCGTCTTGTCGTCGTCCATGGGGAGGATGCGGACCTCGTCGAAGCCGACCTCCGCCGGGCCCGTGTAGTCCGGGTTGCGCTTCAGCTTGACGTGCTGGCCCGATTTCCACTCATCCAGCACGTAGGGGCCGGAGAAGCACGGCGGGTTCATGCCGAAGTCGCCGCCGTTCTCCGTCGCCTCCATGACGGCCTTCTTGGAGACGATGTGCCCGGCGCCGTAGGGCAGCGTGATGTTCCACAGCGGCTGGAAGGGCCGGTTGAGCACGATGACGCCGGTGTATTTGTCCTCGACGTCCACGCGCTCGAGCGCCGCCCAGTCACCCTTCACCGGGGAGTCGTGCTCCAGGATGCGCTCGAAGGAGAACTTCACGTCCTCGGCGGTCATCTCGCCGTAGCCGCCGGTGAACATGATGCCTTCGCGCAGCTTGAAGCGGATGTGCGTGGAATCGACCTGTTCGATGGATTCCGCGGCCTGCAGCTCCCAGTCCCACGCGTGGCCGGATTTGTACTGCACCAGCTTGGAATAGATGCAGTTCATCACGTCCACGTTGTAGGCGTTCTGGTAGAAGCCGGGGTCGAGCTTGTCGATGTCGGCGTAGGACCGCGCGGTGAGCACCGATCCCTCGGCGGCGCGCACGGCCTGCGACAGCGGCATGAACGAGCCGCCGATCACCGCGACGGCGCCGGTTTGCAGCAGGCCGCGGCGGCTGATGCCGCTGCCCTGCTCGGGTGTGTTGGTATCCGCCATCCGTGAAACCTCCTTGTGGTTCCCATCTCCCAGACACAGGCGGCGGCGCACGGTTGTGATCGTTTTGGCTTTGGCGCCGCGTTCGCGGACTCCGCACGCCGCTAGACGAGGTCGCGCGGAATCCGGTTGTGGATGCTGTGCGTGTAGACGCGCTGATCGCCCTCGTAGGCGTCGATGTCGGCGTGCAGCTCGAAGGCCTCGCTGTCCGAGGTCAGCACGCAGTGCGTCAGCGTCGTGACCGCCCAGCCGGGCCGGCTGACCTCGCGCCGGTACCAGGTTTCCGCGCGCACACTGTCGTACCGGTTGCCCGTGAAAGCGTAATGCTCGTCGTTGGTTTCGGTGAAGGTGATGCCCTGGTTGATCAGGTGGATCGGTCCTTCACGCTGATGCACGGTCAGCCGCACGCGGTCCTTGGCGAGGTCGTGGACGATCCACCAGTTCTGCTCGGCCTTGGTGTCGACTTCCTTGGGATCGCCCGGCGCCATCTCGGGCTCGCCGAAGGGCGGCAGGCCCTCCGCGTCCGCGGCCTTGATGGGGCGCACGGGCAGGTCGAAGGTGCTCGTGCCCGGCCAGATCGTCAGCTTCGCGGGCTCGGGCGACGGCCAGGCGAGCGGCCAGTAGGACGAGGAGATCGCCAGGCGCAGGTGGTGGCCCGCCGGCAGGGCGTAGGCGATCTCGTGCAGGCGCACGGTGACGCGGTAGCGCTGGCCGGGCGCCAGCGGCTCGGGTTGGTCGTCGCGCTCGCGATGGGTGAGGTTGAGCAGGCCGTAGGTGATGCGCGTGGCCTCGCCGCCCGGCTGCACGTCGGACAGGCGCACGGCCACCATCGCCACCGGCTTGTCGCTGGCGAGGTCGAGCGTCACCTCGGGCGCGCCGCAGATCTCGGTGCGCTGCGCAAGCTCGGGCCCGTCGAAGACGACCGCGCCGCCGTCCTCCAGGCGCTGGTCGTGGGGCATGTCGGGGCCGTTGGCGTAGGCGCACCACTTGCCCGCGTAGAGGCCCACGTGCAGCGGCGAGCGCACCCAGCTGGGGGTGCCGTCGGCCGCGCCCGCGTCCGGGGCCGTTTCCAGGCCGCAGCTCGTCAGGGTGTGGCGCTGGTGCGTGATGTCCGGCGCGGGCCAGTCGCGCTCGGCGATCCAGCGGCCCGGCAGGCATTCGTAGGAGGTCGCGGGCTGCACGCTGTCCTTCATCCACATGTGCAGGCGCGGCTCATCCATGATCCCGGTGTCGACGCCCTTCAGCCAGTGGTCGAACCAGCGCACGCACTCCTGCAGGAAGCCGATGGCCGGACCGGGCTCGCCGAGGTGCGGGTAGGTGTGGCTCCACGGGCCGACGAGGCCCTTGCACGGCGCGTCCAGGTTGCGCAGCAGGCGGAAGACGGCGTCCGAATAGCCGTCGGCCCAGCCGGAAACGGCGTAGATGGGCGCCTTGATGGCCGAATAGTCCTCGCACACCGAGCCGTGCTGCCAGTAGGCGTCGCGGCGCTGGTGGCGCAGCCAGGTGTCCAGCCAGAAGCCGCTGTGGCGCAGGCGGTCCAGCCACTGCTCGCGCCAGCTCTCGCCCACGGTCGCCGGGTCCGGCGGCATCGAGGTGTGGGCGAGCATGTTCGTGGCCCACGTCAGGTTATCGGCCAGCATGCAGCCGCCCATGTGGTGGACGTCGTCGCTGTAGCGGTCGTCGGTGGAGGCGACCGAGACCACCGCGCCCAGCTCCGGCGGCTGCTTGGCGGCGACCTGGAGGCCGTTGAAGCCGCCCCAGGAGATGCCGATCATCCCCACCGTGCCGGTGCACCAGGGCTGCTCGGCCAGCCAGCGCAGGATGGCGCAGCCGTCCTGAAGCTCCTGTTCCAGGTACTCGTCCTGCAGCAGCCCCTCGGAATCGCCGCTGCCGCGCAGGTCCACACGCAGCGAGGCGTAGCCCTTGGCGGCGAAGTAGGGGTGCATCTCGCTGTCGCGCGGGGCGGTGTGGTCGGATTTGCGGTAGGGGATGTACTCCAGGATCGCCGGCACCGGCTCCGTGCGCGCGCCCGGCGGCAGCCAGATCCGCGCCGCCAGGCGCGTGCCGTCGGGCATGGGAATCCAGACGTTGGAAAGCTCTTCGATCGCGCGCGTGTCCACTGTGCCGGCGTCCATAATCTCTCCCCGTAACCGTTGGATCAGCAGGGTACGCCGCCCGGCGCGCGGGCAACAATTTCGCGGACGCTTTCGCGCATGATGCGCGTTGACGCGCACGGCGCATCATCTAGCATCACAACCGGGCTGATGAGCAGGCCGCCGGGAGGCCGGGATGGCGGACAGCGACGCCGACTTTGCGCAAAACCTGGCGCTGCTGTGCAGCTACGCACCCTCCATCGCCGAGGTGTGCCGGCGCATGGACATCAACCGGGCGCAGTTCAACCGCTACCTGGCGGGCACGGCCGCGCCTTCGCGCCGGAGCATGCGGCGCATCTGCGATCACTTCGGCGTGGAGGAGTCCGAACTGCGCATGCCGCACGCGCGCTTCGCCGAGATCGTGGCGCTCAAGCCCGGCGCGTCCGCCCGGTTCGGCGGCGCATCGCCGCTGCCCGGCTATCCGCCGCAGGTCTACGCCAACGCCCAGCCGCTGCCCGACCGCTACTACGGCTACTACCACCGCTATTTCTATTCGGGCGCCGGCGACAACGCCATCACCAAGTCCCTGGTGCACATCTTCCACGACCAGGGCCGCGCGGTATGGAAGAACGTGGAGCTGGCGAGTCGGCCGGCCTCGTCCAAGGGGCCGCGCAACACCCTGAAATATGTGGGCGAGGTGGTGGTGCTCACCGACCGCATCCACGTCGTCGAATACGAGATGCTCGGGGCGCACAACTTCTGCTACACGATCCTGTACCCCGCGTACGGCAACCACCTGACCTGGCTGAACGGGCTCCAGACGTGGCTGGCACTCTCGCCCGGCCGGCACCCGACCACGGCGACCGTGGCGCTGAAATTCCTCGGCCGGCGCGTGGACGTGCGCAAGGCGCTGGCTTCGTGCGGCACCGCGCCCGACGACGATCCGAGGCTGGAACGCGAGGCGCTGGACCGGCTGTACGCCGTGCACCAGAAGCAATCGGCCGCCCTGGCCGTGGACGAGGCCTGGGGTTGAGCTTTTCGGCTTTGTGTGAGGCGCGGTGGGAAATGGAGCGGGCGACGGGATTCGAACCCGCGACTACCAGCATGGGAGGCTGGTGCTCTACCCCTGAGCTACGCCCGCATCCGGCTCGCGTTCACCTCCGTCATATAGCCGATGTGCCCGCGGCTGCCAAGCGTTCAGCGCGCGGCGAAGACGGTGTGAAGCTGTCGAGGTTCGCCTTTGGCGTGGCGGTGGCGGCGGCGAAAGGGCCTGCTGTGCGACCGGTGCCCCAGGTGTCGCCGTTTGATGGGGTGAAGCTGCCAAGCGTTCAGCGTGGCCCATTGGTGGCGG